>JAGOGF010000038.1:5877-17893 GCA_017996845.1 Butyrivibrio sp. | reverse complement strand
TTTTTTTCATACGCCTGGAATCTGCCTGCTTTTAGCTTTTTTTGTTGTAATAAAACTCATATAGGAACCATGATAAGCATTGCAGAAGCGCTGGTAGGTCACAGGTGTCCATACATCCAGAACAGTCAGCCTGTTTTGAAAAGCGGGAACCGCTTCTTCCAGACGGATAAGGAGTTCTTTGGCAAGCTGCCTTTTTATATTGTTATATTCCGCAGGACTTTCATTCAACTTTTCCCAATAGGCATAATCATCTTCTGTCTGCATGATATTGGTTTGCAAAACCGTTTTTCCTTCGGGGGCAAAGTCAGGCTCATAATCATAGGAGCGGTAATTGATATGGGAAATGATTTCTGTGGCAAGGGAGAGCGGACGACAATCGCAGACATTTGTACCACTGTTTTCGGAAGAAGCTGCATCAAGGGCAAAAGCAACCTGAAATCCGCTGATAACGGGGTAAGATACACGATTCTGATAAAGTGCTTTCAAAGAATCCGGCATATACTGGGGGCTTAGCAGTTTTTGAAACAGATAATCCGGATCGCAGGCACATACGATATAGGAAGCCTGAATTTGTGTACCGTCTCGCAAACAGATTCCGGTCGCTGCTTTCTGATCTTCAGACAGCATAATCTTTGCAACTTCAGCTTGCAGGTGCAGTATTCCGCCAAGCGAGGTATACCGCTTTACCATACGAAGTGCCATAGCTTTTGACCCGCCCTCCGGAATATCTCCATTATCACCACTGATTGTGGCATAGGAGAAGAGAAAAGCGCTTGCAGGGTGGCCTGCCGGCATATAGGCGGTAATGGCAGATTGTAACAGCGGATCCTGAAAGCGACGGCTCAGATCGGCAATATCTTCTGAACCGTATTCATGCATTAATTTACCGATACCGCGCATGGAATGTGCTAATTTCAGGAACTCAAACGGATTCATCAGATCAAAGGGCTTTTCAACCGGAACATTCATGTTCTGAGCCAGTTTTGTATAATCAATCAGTTGATTGATTTCAGAAGTATCTGCAGGAAAGAAGGCAAGAAGCTCTTCTCTGGTACGTTCCAGATCATGCCAGAAAGTGATTTTTTTTGTACCGGAGGATACGGAATAGAATTTGTCGGGATGAATCAGTTTGGTTTCACCCAGTCCGTCCGGGTTTCCAAGTACACCGGTATTTTTCCAGAGATGATTCAGGGCAGAGCCGTTTTTTGTCCCGGTCAGCCAATGAATGCAGTTGTCAATGGTATAGCCGTTTCGAATCCAACCGGTACATTCGCCGCCCGGAACCGTGTTTTTTTCAAATATTTCAGTCTGAAAACCTGCCTGCTGCAGATATATTCCTGCTGTCATGCCGGATATTCCGCTGCCGATAATGGCAATTTTTTGATTCATTTGTCTTTCCTCCGTACGATATCAACAACCCAATTCGGATCCGGCAAAGGCATGTCAGGATGTGCAGCATATTGTTCTGCGATTCCCTGTATGCTGCACCAGTAACAGTATGAAAGTGCAAGCGGATCACCCTCCCGGATACTGCCTTCCTGCTGCCCCTGTTGAATCAGGGGCACAAATTCTGAAATGGTGTTGACGCGCAGAGCAAGTTGCCGGATGCTTTCAGGAGCCTCCATACTTCGCTGTGTTTGCGCCATAAGAACAAACATTTGAGCAACATAAGGCTGTTTTTGCATTGCATCAAAAAGAGTGGAAGTAAAAATTTCAAAGTGTGCAATTGCAGAGTCGCATTGGATCAGCGCAGGTTGCCGAGTCTGATTGAGTCCGGTTTCCACAAGTTCCTGATATAGCAGTTCCTTGGATCCGAAGTAGTGAAACATGAGTCCCACACTCATAGGGACAGCTTCTGCAATATCAGATATTTTGGTTGCAGCATATCCTTTTGTGACAAAAAGATGCAGTGCAGTCAGCAGAATCTGCTGTCTTCGATTTTGTTTTTGCTCTTCGCGCTTTCCCATTCCCAAACCCCTTTTATATTGAATTATATTTCAATGAATTATCATTCAACAAAATAATAGAGGATAAGTATCATCCTGTCAATAAAACAAAGCAAAAATTCTATAAAAATTAGAATGGTTCCGGTATATAATCAATATAGGAAAGTGTTTTTGCGCAGGAAAACACGGGATCGAGGTAGCGATGGGCATTGTAGGTAGTGTTATGGTTCCGCATCCGCCCCTGATTCTGCCGGAAGTCGGCAGAGGAGAGGAGAGCGTGATTGCAGAAACAGCGGCAGGTTATCTGAAAGCTGCTGAATTTGTTGCAGCACTGCAGCCGGAAACAATTATTCTATCTTCACCGCATAGCATGATGTATGCGGATTATCTGCATATTTCACCGGGTGAGCGTGCAGTGGGAAATATGAGTCATTTTGGTGCGCCGCAGGTGGAGATCAGCAGGACCTATGATAATGAATTATCTGCTCTGTTGTGTGAGAATGCGCAGAAGGCAGGTATTTCAGCAGGGTATCTGGGAGAAAGAGATCCTTCGCTGGATCATGGAACGATGGTTCCGCTGTATTTTATTCTTCAGAAGTACACAGATTTCAAACTGGTACGGATCGGCCTGTCAGGACTTTCTTTGGCAGAGCATTACCGTTTCGGACAACTCATACAAACGGCAGCGGATCAGTTGAACCGCCGCGTTGTGTATGTTGCCAGTGGGGATCTGTCTCACAAACTGAAGGAAAGTGGCCCTTACGGATATGATCCGCATGGTCCGGTCTATGATCAGAAGATCATGGATAGTATGGGAAGAGCTGCATTTGGAGAGCTTCTTACGTTTGATCCGGTATTGTGTGATAAGGCAGCAGAGTGCGGACATCGTTCATTTACCATTATGGGAGGAGCCCTGGATGGTAAGGCAGTCGAAGTGAACAGACTCTGTTATCAGGACGTTACAGGTGTTGGTTATGGTATTTGTACCTATCGGGTAACGGGAGAAGATAGGTTCAGAAGCTTTCTTTCGGATTATCTGATGCAGGAACAGCAAAGACTGCAGAAGCAGAAAGAAAATGAGGATGCATATGTTGCCCTTGCAAGGAATGTGATCGTGCATTATATCGGCAAAGGTATTCAGATCACGATGCCTTCTGATCTGCCGGCAGAAATGTATCATGTCAGAGCAGGGGTGTTCGTATCCTTGCATATCAGGGGTGCACTGCGCGGTTGTATCGGGACGATCGCACCGACCAGAGAATGTGTTGCACAGGAAATCATGGAGAATGCAATATCAGCGGCAACCGGAGACCCAAGGTTTGAACCGTTACGGGAAGAAGAACTGGAGCAGCTGGAATACAGCGTGGATGTTCTGGGGGAGGCAGAAGACATTGAGGATCTTTCACAGCTGAATGTGAAAGAGTACGGTGTAATTGTGAGCGCTGATTCTCGCAGGGGATTGCTGCTGCCGGATCTGGATGGGGTGGACAACGTGGAAGAACAGGTTCATATAGCCAGACAGAAGGCAGGAATCAGGGATAATGAGCCGGTCAAACTGCAAAGATTCAAGGTAACAAGACATTATTAGGAGGCAGAACATGAAGCAGATATGCAAAGTTTGCTTTCATCATTGTGCGCTTGAAGAAGGACAGACCGGTCTGTGCGGTGCAAGGCGCTGTGTAGATGGAACGGTTAAGGGGATCAGTTATGGTCAGCTGACGGCCATTGCACTTGATCCGATCGAAAAAAAGCCATTGACAGAGTTTCATCCGGGCAGCAGCATTCTTTCTGTCGGAAGCTATGGCTGCAATCTTTGCTGCCCGTTTTGTCAGAACCATGAAATTGCACATCCTTGTGAACGGATCGATGCGCAGTATATGAGTCCGGAGGAATTGTGTGCGCTTGCATGCAGATATAGGGAGCGTGGAAACATCGGAGTGGCCTATACCTATAATGAACCACTGACTTTTTGGGAATATGTGCGGGATACCGGAAAGCTTGTACATGAAAATGGTATGTATAATGTTCTTGTCAGTAGTGGTACGGCAGAGCCCGAAATTCTGGAGAAAATACTGCCGTATATTGATGCCATGAATATTGATCTGAAGAGTTTTTGTTCTGAAACGTATGAAAAAGTACTGGGTGGATCACTGGAAGTGACAAAAGCATTTATTGTGCAATCGCTTGCGACATGCCATGTAGAACTGACAACATTGATTGTTCCCGGCATGAATGACAGTGATCAGGAAATGGAAGAAATGAGTGCCTGGATTGCATCACTTATGGATGGAAAAGGGGCAGATATCCCATATCATATCAGTCGCTTTTTTCCGCGGTATCAGATGGAGAATGCAGCACCTACCGATAAGGGGAAGATCCTGCATCTTGCTGAAATTGCCCGAAAGCATTTGCATCATGTATATATGGGAAATTGCTGAAAAGGATAATGGATACAAGGTTATCCGTGTGGAACTGATCAGTCGGAAAAAATATGAGGATGAAAATGACAATACAGGAAGGCTATATGCCCTTTATGGAATACCGAACTTATTACAGAATGGTGGGAGAACAGAAGGATGCCCGGAAAGCGCCGCTTCTTTGCTTGCATGGGGGGCCGGGATCCACACACAATTACATGGAAATGCTGGACCGGATTGCAGACACCGGCAGGCAGGTTATTTCCTATGATCAGATCGGATGCGGAGAATCATTTGTAGAGGGAAGAGCAGATCTCTGGAAAGCACAGACATGGATCGATGAACTGAAGCAGATCAGAAGCTATCTGCATCTGGATCGGGTTCATATATTGGGACAGTCCTGGGGCGGGATGCTTGCAATTGCATATATGATTGCAGAAAAACCCCATGGGGTACAGTCATTGATCCTGTCTAGCACGCTTTCATCCAGTGCACTCTGGTCACGGGAGCAGCACAGACGTATTCATTTTCTGACACAGCAGGATCAGGAAGCCATTGCACGGGCGGAGGAAAGTGGAGATTATACAGCAGAAGATTATCTGACTGCAAATGAACATTTTATGGAACGATATTGTGCAGGAGAAGCAGATGCACAGACACCGGAATGTCTTACAAGGCCAAAGAAAATTGGAGCAGAATCCTATCTGTATGCCTGGGGACCCAATGAATATACACCGAGCGGGTCACTCAAAGATTATGATTATACGGATCGTCTGGGGGAGATTTCGGTCCCGGCACTTATTGTAAGCGGGACAAATGATCTGTGTTCTCCGCTGGTTGCCAAAACAATGTATGACAGGATTCCGGATGCGGTATGGGAATTGTTTGAGGGAGCAAGGCATATGTGTTTTGCAGAGCAGAATGATAAATACTGTGAAATGCTTCAAAAATGGCTGATGGAAAAAGAAAGGTAGGTTGCTGGTGGAAAGTGCACAGTATTATGAATCACCAATCGGGAAAATGCTTCTTACGGCAGATACAGACGGATTGACCGGGATCTGGTTTGAAGGTCAGAAATTTTATCCGCTACACCCTGAGATAATTTACGCAGATAAGAATACGGAAATATTAAAAAAAGCAGCAGAATGGCTTGATTCCTATTTCTCCGGTAATAATCCGGATTTCCGTCTGCCGTTGCGCCTGAATGGGACTTCCTTTCAGAAGGCTGTTTGGGATATCCTTCTCAAAATACCCTATGGTGATACAATGACCTATGGAGAAATTGCGCAGATGATTGCGAAGCAGATGGGCTATCAGACGATGTCGGCGCAGGCAGTTGGCGGGGCGGTCGGACATAACAGAATCTCCATCATCATTCCCTGTCACAGAGTTCTGGGGACAAATGGCAGACTGACAGGGTATGCGGGTGGAATCTGGCGGAAAGAGATACTGCTGAAACTGGAACAGTCACAGAAAATCAGTTTTAACTAAAAGGAGCGTAATACAATGGTAAATGTCAGTGCGGTAACCAATAAGATGATCACATTTTCCGAGGGGAATCTTCATGATATCAATCATTTTATGAAAGTATATGCGTTTGCAAGAACGATCGGAATGAGTGAACAATTGGATCCGGAGCAGCAGGAGATTCTTGAAATCTCAGCACTTGTTCATGATATTGCATGCCCGCTCTGCAGACAGAAATATGGTAATACCAACGGGAATTATCAGGAACAGGAAGGTGGACCTCTTGCAGCAGCATTGTTGTCTGAGCTGGCACTTCCGGAAAAACTGATCGAAAGAGTCAGTTATCTGGTGGCACACCATCACACGTATACGAATGTAGATGGGATGGATTACCAGATTCTTCTGGAAGCGGATTTTCTGGTAAATGCAGATGAGAGCAATATGACAAGGGATGCTGTGGAAGCAGTACAAAGGAATATTTTCCATACGGAAACAGGGAAAAAACTGTTGCAGGATATATATTTGAGAACAACTGTGACGAAATGAGCAAAAAAATAAAGTCATTGGCGCTGCGATTCAGCACCAATGACTTTTATAATTGAATTACATTTTAAATTTATCAATTTCTTTCTTGAGCTTTTCAGCTAACTGTTTCAGATCTTCTGTATTCTGACTGAACCTGGACATGGTTTCTGTTACTCTTTCAGCAGAAGCGGTAACCTCTTCAGTGGAAGCAGCGGTCTCTTCAGAAATCGCAGAACTGCTCTCAACCTGTGTTACAAAAATCTGCTTTTGTGTCTGCATTTCGTCTACAGAAGATTTTACTTCGATAACCTTTCCGGTCAGATCTGTTATGGAAGCTGAGATATCATTAAATATTTTTTCTGTCTTGGTTACAGCCTGATTCTGTTCCTGATTAATTTCTTTGGTTCCATTCATTGCCTGAACGACAATATCTGCTTTTTCCTGAATTTCTTCGATCAAAACAGTGATCTGTTCCGTAGATTTCTTTGACTGTTCTGCGAGTTTGCCGATTTCACTTGCAACAACAGCAAAGCCTTTTCCGGCATCACCTGCACGGGCTGCTTCAATAGAGGCATTCAGAGAGAGCAAGTTGGTCTGTTCCGTAATTTCGGTAATGGCATCCGAAATGGTACTGATTTTTTTGACGCTTTCATTCATATTTGTAACAATATCCGCAACCTTCAGAGTAGCTTCCATTGTTTCGCTGTTCTTACTGATCAGAACATTTACAATTCCGATTCCTTCAGTGCTCAGCTCTTTTGTATTATTTGATACATTATTCATATCACTTGTAACATTTGAAATGGTATCAAGTTTATTGGAGAGTTCTCCGATACTGGTCACTGTCTCCTGCGAATTCTCGGCAAGGTTCATTGCACCCTGTGCAATTTCAGAAACGGCCATTGAAACCTTGGACATAGAGGCAGTTGTTTCTTCGGCCATGCTGGAAAGCCCTGAAGATGTTTCATATACGGTAGCGGAAGTCTTTTTTGCACTTTCCAGAAGAGCACCGATATTCTTGATCATATCATTATAGTTTTTACCCAGATTTCCAAGCTCATCTCTTGATTTAATATTTGTGAAGGTAGAGAGATCACCATTGGAAGCCTTGTCAAATACCTCCTGCAGTCTCTGGATGTTTGCTGCAATTCCATTGCTTAGGATAAAAGAGAGAATAACAGCAATGACGGCCATGATCAGCGTTATGATTCCGGTAGTGATAATAATGGTTCTGGTATCATCCGACAGTTCATTTTGTTCCAGAGCAGCCACAATCTTCCAGCCCGTCAGTTCATTGGTTGTATAAACACCGAACTTTTCTTTGCCATTGTAAAGGTAAGTAACAAAACCCTGTTTTCCGGATTTTACTTCATTCCAAAATGACAGTTTTGTAATTGCATCGGTACCGATCAGACTTTTATCGGAATGTGCGATTACAATGCCGCTGGGGTCACTGATGCTGACGGAGCCGGAATTGCCAACTTTTTTTACCCCAATACGTTCAGCAAGAGAAGAAAGTGAGCAGTCAAGGCCGATAACACCTACAACTTTTCCATCCTTCATGACAGCCTGAACGATCCCGACTACTGTGTTTCCGGATGCAGCATCCACATATGGAGAAGTAATCGTAACTTTTCCGTTTGCTTTTACCCCTTCTTCATACCAGGATCTTTTTCTGGCATCATAACCATCCGGCATCTGTGCATTCGGATATATGGAAAATTTTCCGGATTCGGTTCCAAAGTAGGAGTCCACAATATCTTTGTTACTTTCTGTCAGATTCTTTAATAAATCAGGAACATAATTGAAATTGTCTGCATCATCGACATTAATAAAATTATTATTGCTTGCAATTATTGAAACACTGCCTGTAAAACCAGTAAAATAGTCGGTCAATCCGCTGCTGATTTCAGACAGTGTTTGCGAACTGGTAACCGAAAGTTTTTTTGATAATACGGATTTTGACTGTTGGTAAGAAAAGAACCCCGATATAAACAACGGAAATATACAGATCGAAAACAAACTGATAAACAGCTTACTTTTGATACTTCTCAGATTCATTTTTTTTAACAAAATGATCCCTCCTTCTTTAGCCCTTCATTCAGGGAATTTGAAAACAAAAGAATTTTCAAGACTTTAATTGTAAAAAAAACAATCCCTCACAAAGTGTGTTGAAATTGAATATATAAAAACAATCAGCACGCACAGGAAAAGGAATTGTATCAATGAAATGTAGTATAATCTGTCCTCCCTGACAGATGTTTATAAAGATTATTATGCTGATTCATTATACTTTTATGAATCAAAACCGCCGCACAAGGCAGGGTAATCCAATCCGGATAAATCGATTCAACGTATGAAACAGAGATAATCTTTTTGGTTATTTTTTACAAATTATTGTCTTTATGATAATTATACTATCATATTAAAATTACATATTCTACATAAATTATGATGTACTGTAAGATATTTTTATATTTTTATCTGCAAGATAAAAGAAATGTCCCAAAGAAGTTTTGGATTTGCATAATTATTTAACGTCGGATAAACTGCATGCTTTTTGGAGCGTTGTAAAAGGTGAGAACAAAAGGTATGAAATGCCAAGCCTTAGCAGCTTCAATTTTGTTATGAAACGCGCATTGGGAGGATGCAACAGTTTATTTTTTGTCTTTTTCTATTGTTTCCCATAATTTTCGATACAGCATCTCAGTATCGACCGGTTTGGTCAGATAGGCATTCATCCCGTTTTCAATTGCTTCCTGAACATTTTCATTAAAAGCATCTGCGCTCATTGCGATAATGGGAATTGTCTTAGCATCGGGTCTATCCAGCGCGCGTATGGCTTTTGCTGCCTCATGTCCATTCATGACCGGCATACGAATATCCATCAGGATCGCATCAAAAGCTCCAATGGAAGAGTCAGAGAACAGCGTAAATCCTTCTGCACCATTTTGAGCAACAACTGTTTCGATCCCTTTTTTTTGTAAGAGGGCACAGGTGATCTCAGCATTCAGAGGATTATCTTCACATAAAAGGATTTTTTTACCGTAAAGCGCAAAGTCATCTGTCTTTAAATGGATGATTTTCTGATCTTCCGGATCCCGAAATGGAAGAGGAAGTTCGATCGTAAATTTTGTTCCCTGATTCAGTTTGCTTTCCACATGTATGGTTCCGCCCATCAGGTCAACGAGACGTTTTACAATGGCAAGACCAAGCCCTGTACCCTGAATATTTGCTGTTTCAGGCCGATGCTCCTGTGTAAATGGCTCATAGAGATGGTCAAGGAATGCAGGACTCATACCAATTCCGGTATCTTCTATTATAATACGTCTTGTCATGCCATTTACAGGTGGAATAAGTGCTTCTACCAGAAAATGTACGGTTCCTCCTGAAGGAGTATATTTTATTGCATTGGATAGTATATTCAGTACAATTTTCTGAATCTGAAGTTTATCGACATAAATAAGGTGATGCGGAAACTGACTCATGTCCGCGATCAGGTGGACATTTTTTTCATTTGCCATCTGCGTGATGGAGATCAGAACCGTATTTGTCAGATCGTAGCTGTCGATCCATTCGGGTTCAGGTGTTGTTTTTCCACTTTCGATGCGGGACAGATCCAGGGTATCGTTGACCAGTGCTAGAAGAAGGTTTCCTGAAATTTCGATTTTATGCAGGCAGTTCTGTTTTTCAGTTGTATCTTGTGTCTGTAAAGCAATTTCGGTGAATCCTAAAATACCATTTAAGGGAGTACGCAGGTCATGACTCATATTAGAGAGAAAAATGGATTTGGCCTGATTGGCATTGTCCGCATTTTGTTTTGCAAGGCGGAGTGCCTGATTCATTTTGCTTTGGCGATAGTACCAGAGCAGAGAGAAAAGCGTCAGCATGAATAAAAAAATAAATGCAATAATCAATTTGACATTCATAACAATATAATCAGAAAAGGTATATGCAGGTTTAAAAATGGAATTTTCCAGCACAAGCTGTGAAACAGAGGAATCACTGATTACACCCATTCCTTTTTCCATTATTGTGAATATCTTATTATTGGAAGACTTGGAAATAGCAAAACACAGATCCACATTCAGCTCCGGAATAGAACGGAATACCAGAGACGAGTATCTGGCATGGTAAGACTGCTGTTCAAAAAACAGACTGCTGACAGCTGCTGCAGCAACTTTTCCGGAAGCTACAGCACTGAGACAGTCGGATTCTTGTGGATAAAAAACGGGGGTATAACCTTGCTGAATCAGTATATTTTTGAATTCATCCTGCCCGGTTTCAATTGCAACTGACGTAATTTTCTTTTGCGTGGGTAAGTTGACCATTCCATATTGGATGGTATAGTAAGGTTGGGTCAAGTATGCGTTTACAGATCTGGCAGACAGGTAGCTATCCGGGAACTGTGCCATAGCCATGGCATCTCCTGCCATAAAACGATATTTCAGCTCACTGAAATGATCACAGAGGATATATTTAAATTTTAGTCCGGTTTTTTCGGATATCAATGACAGGTAATCAGGAATCAGGCCATGAAGGGAATCATTTTCCTCATAGCTTAGCGGTTTCTGATCTTTGCATACCAGTACAGTCACCGGTTCAGCAGTTTTCAGATAATCTGATTCTTCTTTGGTAAGTGCAATTGCCGAGGCGGTTCCATTTTTTCCAAAGTATTTGTTAAAAAGCCTTTCCTGCAAAAACATATCTGAATTCTGAATTTGATCCATTCCGTCATTCAGTTCTTCCAGAATTCCATCGCTGTGTTTACTGACAATAAAATAGTAAGGATTGGAAACTCCTTCAGAAAGGATTTTGTAACCGGCATAGGTACTCATATTGCTTAGCAGAACCGTATCAACTTCACCATGGTTAAGAGCAGAAAGCATATTTGCAGAAGAATCAAATTCCTTGTAGTGAACCGTAAAATGATGTTTTTTTGCATCCTGGTTCATCAGATCTCTTTGAAACTGACTGTTTTCGTCACCAATCAGCATATTATTAAAAGAAGAATAATCATTATAAAAATACCGTACATCATCCGGACGGCATAAAAGCAGCATACGACTGTAACCATTGGGGAAAGAACAAAAGTCGTAAAGCGCAGTGCGCGTTTCCGTTTTCCCAACGTCACCCAGTATGTCTATTTTTCCATCTATCAGCTGTTGTTCCAATTCATTCCAGGTTCCAAATACAAATTCCAGATTCCAGTTTTCATATTGTGCAATTTTGGATAGATACTCATAGTTGTACCCGCCGATCCGTTCAGGTGAGTTACCGTTTTGAATGCCGGCGGTTGTATACCATCCAACGCGTACAGTTTTAACAGGGGAAGGATCTGCCGCGTGCACGGAAAATGAATAAAGGAAGCACATGAAAGTACCGATTAGGAAGTAAAGAATCAGATTCCACATTTTTTTCATCATAGCAATGCCCCGTCTATGGTGCTGGATGAGCGTGCAAATTTCGGTGACTGTTCCAAGAAACTGAAATATAATCTGGTACGGCAGTATGAAAAGAAAAAGATGTAACAGTAAAATGGTAAAAAATACCTCGATCATATTATAGCATAACTGATGAGGGGAAAAACATAAAAGAAATTCCCTGATCAAAGAACATAATAATCAGAAAAGGACCCCGAAGGGCCCTTTCTGAGATGTG
>JAGOGF010000038.1:0-5777 GCA_017996845.1 Butyrivibrio sp. | reverse complement strand
TGGTTTACCGGATATCATATACACTGCGAAGCGAAAGTTTCTTTGCAGTCCCTTCCAGAATCGTAATTTCTTTTGTTCCGGCATTCATATCAAAGTAATTGTCGGACAAAAGAAGTGTACCGTCTTCATCGGCGATTTCTACACTTCTGGCATAAGCGGAAGCGGAAATGATGAGGTTATCACCATTTACCTGACAGGTAAGTGCAGGATGTCTGAAATGGAAGAACTTCGGCGCGCATAGCAGTACGCTGCCGCTGGAAACAATTGTTCCATTCTCCAGTGCTTCATAGCTGACATAGTTTTCATAAATATCAGCATCTGGGAGTTCTTCCTGTTCCAGCCATGCGGAAGTAAGCGGCTTTACTGTAAGCTCTTTTTCATTTTCAGAAATGATATTACCCCAGGTGTCACGAAGCGCCCAGCGAACAGTGACAGTACGCTGTTGCATAGTCTCATTTGACAGACACAGGTGAATGGATTTTTTCAGATCAAAAGGCTGTGCATTCACATTGGTATTTTGCGTCAGTGTGCCTTCTTCTGCACAGGATAGCATGACAGGTGCAAAAAACCGTTTCGCCATATAATGAAGTGCTTTCCAGCGGCCGTAGTAATCAATGGATGCCCACGAAGCTACCGGCCAGCAGTCATTGAGCTGCCAGTAAATGGTCCCCATACAGATACCTCTGATGCGGCGGAAGTGTTCAACACCATAACGGATGGCATCTGCCTGCAAAAGCTGTGATGCATACAAAAGTGTATCAAAATCAGTCGGATAAAGATAAGTCTGTTCCAGATAAGTCATGATTTTTCCATTTGCAGATCCATTACGCTGATGTTTCTCCATCACATAGGAAAAGATATTGCGGTCTTCCGGCAGCGTAAATTGTTTTACGCTTGCAAGGCAAGGAAATGACTGAAAACCAAATTCGGAAAGAAAACGGAAATTGAATTTTCTGTATTCCGTAAAAGGTTTGTTGCCATGCCATACATCCCAGTAATGAGAATCGCCGCGCTTCTCATCACACGGATTATCAAAATTACCAACAGAAGAAGGGCTGGAAGGCCAGTAAAAACGTTGTGGATCTTCATCCTGTAATATGGACGGAATGATATATTCAAATAATTTTATATAATCAGCCCGGTATTTCTGGGGGAAATCCCACCAGGTAATGGATGATTCAATCTCATTATTTCCGCACCAGAGCGCAAGGGAGGCATGGTGACGAAGACGCCTGATATTATCAACAAATTCTGCACGGATATTTTTCTCAAATGCAGGTGAAAGATCATAAACTGCGCATGCAAACATGAAATCCTGCCATACGAACAGACCCAGCTCATCACAGGAATCATAGAACCAGTCATCCGGATAATAACCGCCGCCCCACACCCGAATAAAGTTGAAGTTTGCGGCAATACAGTCTTCCAGAAGTTTATGTGTCCGCTGCGGATTCACTCTGCCCAGAAGATTGTCTTCCGGAATATAGTCAGCACCCATTGCAAAGAACTGTACACCGTTAACGGTTGGGGCAAAGCTTTCACCGTGTTCATCTTTCTGAATGGTCATTGTCATCGTGCGCAGACCGATATTTTTTTCTATGCGGTCAAGTTCTGTATCTCCACGCAATAAAGTAATACGCACTTGATAAAGCGGGTGAGCACCATAGCCATTTGGCCACCAAAGCTGCGGATCAGAGATAAGAATTTCTTCTGCATTATCTTCTGAAGCGATTTGTTGTCCGTTTGGATCAAAAACATCAACATGGAAAGCGTAATCTGCAGCCTCCGGATCATCGAAAAAGCGAAGTGCATGCTTGGTATTGAGCCTCTTGAAATCAATTCGAAAAGAAAGCTTAACTTCGGTCAGTCCGTCGGATGATTTCTTTTCATGGTTCTGCATGATATATACATTTTCAAATCTTGCATCATCAATACCAATCAAATTAATATTGCGCCAGATTCCAGCATCAGGCAGACGCGGACCCCAGTCCCATCCAGACATGGAATGTGCTTTTCTGAGCATGGAGAAGCCGTCAATACAGTCGCTTGAACCACTCAGGGGATTCTGTGCATAGGCTTCGCGGAAAAATTTTACCGGAGAATGAAAAACAATGTGCAGATGATTGGCTGTTTCTGTAAGAATATCTTTGACAGAATATTCCCATACACGGTGCATATTGTCGGCATGCCCCAGAAACTGTCCGTTCAGAGAAATATCAGCAAGGGTATCAAGTCCCTCAAAAGAAAGCATTGTCTGTTCGCAGTTAAGGAATGCTTTCTGCGCATCAAAGACAGTTTCATATTCATAGTCATATTCCATCAGTTTCAGTGCATCTTCTTCATTGGCACGATAGAAAGGGTCTTCCATTTTGCCATTTGCCAGAAGGTCACCATATACGGAACCTGGGACTGTTGCCGGAAACCATTCGCTTTCACCTGTACGGCGCATTTGAAAGCTGCTTTGGATCGTTTCTTTTATCATAAGATAATTCCTCCATTTGTAAATTCAGTATTGAGATAATATTATTTCTGCATTTACCTGATATTTATATAATTTTACCAGTGATGGTACCAACATGATATAATAAGAATGTTGAAAAATAGAACAAATCTATTTTATTGAGGAAAAAATGGAAGCTTTTTATGAAGAAATAGATGTGCTGAGGACCCCATATGAGGCATTTGAGTATAAATTAACTCCTGAAAACGGGATCAGGGCACACTGGCATTATTATATGGAAATAATCTATTTTATAAAAAATGGAGGAATGATCGGAGACGGAAGCAGGAAAATTCGAATCGAAGAAGGTCAGCTGGCTGTCTTTCCGCCCAAAACAGTGCATTTCATAAATGGAATGGATCAGTCGGCAACTTATCAGGTACTGAAATTTGATCCATATCTTCTTGGAAATGCAGGTCTTGGAGATTCTAATTTCGGGACATTATTTTCCTGTGCGCAGGGAGATCCCAAGGCGCCTATGCTTCTTACCAGAGAAATGCTTGCAGGTTTACAGACGGAGCAACTGTTTCAACAGATTATAATGGAAACAGAAGGAAGAAAATACGGATCCAGTCTGTTGATCAGATGTTATACGATTGAACTTCTGTTAGAAATAGTTCGCAGCTGGAGAAATATGGGATTTGATACGGATCGTGCCATTACACAAAATAGTGAGATTAGAAACGTAGCGGCATATATCTATGCACATGCAGGTGAGAATTTGGTTGTACAGGATCTTGCCCGGAATTTTCATATGAGCTATTCTCATTTTGCAAAGCTGTTTCGGGAAATGTATGGTAGAAGCTGTGCGGAATATATATCCTATATCCGGGTGAACAGGGTATGCGAGATGCTGCAGTTTACCGATTTTGATCTGAATTATATCAGTCATGAGTGTGGCTTTGCTGATTGCAGTCATATGATCAGGGTTTTTAAAAAAAGTGAGAAAATGACACCCGGAAAGTATCGACAGAAACATCGGGGAGAATAAAACATACAATTATACAAAACAGCAAAGAATAGCGAAGAAAAGATTACATAATGCACAAATTATGTAATCTTTTTATAAATTTCTTCTAAAATAACAGAATAATGCACTTTTTAAAGTGTACTTTTTAAAGATTATCTAGTATAATGACAATGGCATTCTAGCAGGGATTTCTCCCTGACTTGAATAGCTTAATGTAAAGTTACCAATGGTAAAAAATTACTATAAAGAAAGAAGAGGTTAACAACAGCATGGCGAATATCAATTTGGAAAAGTATGGTATTATGGGAACAACTGAAATTGTATATAATCCTTCATTTGAAGATTTATACAAGGAAGAGACACAGCCAGATCTGGAAGGCTATGAAAAGGGACAGGTCAGTGAACTCGGCGCAGTTAATGTTATGACCGGTATTTATACAGGCCGTTCACCGAAAGATAAGTACATTGTCATGGATGAGAATTCCAAGAATACCGTATGGTGGACATCCGACGAATACAAAAATGATAATCATCCTGCAACCCAGGAAGCATGGAATGTTGTTAAGAACATTGCCCAAAAAGAACTTTCCGGTAAAAAACTTTATGTTGTGGATGCGTTCTGCGGTGCAAACAAGGATTCCAGAATGGCAATCCGTTTCATCGTAGAAGTTGCCTGGCAGGCACATTTTGTTAAGAACATGTTCATTGTTCCGTCCGAAGAAGAGCTCCAGAACTTTGAACCTGATTTTGTTGTTTATAACGCTTCTAAGGCTAAGGTAGAGAATTACAAGGAACTTGGTCTTAATTCTGAGACGGCTGTAATGTTCAATATTACCAGCAGAGAACAGGTTATTGTTAATACCTGGTACGGCGGAGAAATGAAGAAGGGAATGTTCTCAATGATGAACTATTTTCTGCCGCTTAAGGGAATGGCTTCCATGCATTGCTCAGCCAATACCGATATGCAGGGACAGAATACAGCAATTTTCTTCGGACTTTCCGGAACAGGCAAGACAACACTTTCAACAGACCCTAAGCGTCTGCTGATCGGTGATGATGAACATGGCTGGGATGATAACGGCGTATTTAACTTTGAAGGCGGCTGCTATGCAAAGGTTATTAATCTGGACAAAGATTCAGAGCCTGATATTTACAATGCAATTAAGCGCAATGCACTTCTTGAGAACGTTACACTTGATGAAAACGGTAAGGTTGACTTTGATGATAAGAGCGTAACAGAGAATACACGTGTATCTTATCCGATTGATCATATCAAAAATATTGTTCGTCCCGTTTCAGCAGCTCCTGCAGCAAAAGAAGTGATTTTCCTTTCTGCAGATGCATTTGGTGTACTTCCTCCGGTTTCTATTCTGACACCCGAGCAGACAAAGTACTATTTCCTGTCAGGTTTTACAGCTAAACTGGCTGGTACAGAGCGTGGCATTACAGAACCTACACCTACTTTCTCAGCATGCTTCGGACAGGCATTCCTGGAACTGCATCCTACAAAGTATGCAGAAGAACTCGTTAAGAAGATGGAGCAGAGTGGTGCTAAGGCATATCTTGTTAATACTGGATGGAATGGCACTGGCAAACGTATTTCTATTCGTGATACTCGTGGCATCATTGATGCTATTCTGGATGGATCCATTAAGACAGCACCGACCAAGAAGATGCCGTTCTTTAACTTTGAAGTACCGACAGAACTTCCGGGAGTAGATCCTAAGATTCTTGATCCGAGAGATACTTATGCAGATGCTTCCGAATGGGAGACAAAGGCAAAGGATCTGGCAGCCCGTTTCCAGAAGAACTTTGCAAAGTATGAAGGAAATGAAGCTGGAAAGGCACTTGTAAGTGCAGGCCCTCAGCTTTAATTCCTGAAATATATTCAAAATCAGACATCAGATAGTTGAATGTACGGACGCAGTTTTTTCTGCGTCCGTTTTTTTATCCGGTTTCAGAAAAGGCAGGAAAAAGAGAATGAAAGGTCTGATATGCAGACATTTTCTATTTGGTGGGTACCGGAATCGGAGATAACTCAGAATGGTATTTTATGACTATCAATGATATATTAGAAACAATAATATTTAAGATATTTTTAGATTACTTTTCTATATGTTAGGGGGAGCTGATGACATCAGAACATTTGGGAATGGTCAGGCAGTTACAGAATCTTATTTTTGTAAAAACAGATAAGCATGAAGATAAAAAATTGGCAGTCAGACAGATGGAACATTTAATCTGTGTGTCAGTCGGAATTTATCATTTCATGCTATTTTTGATTTTTTGGAAATATGCAGTTTGGAT
>JAGOGF010000150.1 GCA_017996845.1 Butyrivibrio sp. | reverse complement strand
GTTTTGACGCACATAAGGATACCGGCTTCTACGGAAAAGAGTGGAAACTGATCGCCGACCTGCAAATCACCTATACAGACGGAACATCGGAAACCATCGGCACTGACGAATCCTGGTGCGTACGGTGCAGCAATATTACCTTTTCCAACCTGTACGATGGAGAAAAAAGGGATGATACCCTGCCAAAGCTCCCTTCTGAATCTGCTGCCTTCTGCGCTGCTCCAAACGGAATGCTGACCGCGCGTATGAGCCTTCCTGTTACGATTCATGAGATCTTCAAGCCGGCGGCTGTGATTCATACACCTGCCGGGGAAACCGTTCTGGATATGGGACAGGAATTTGCCGGACTCTTTACCCTGACGGTTCATGAAAAGGCCGGAACACAAATTCATATTCAAACAGGTGAGATCCTGCAAAACGGAAATTTTTATAATAAAAATCTGCGGAGTGCCAAATCCGAATATATCTATATTTCAGATGGAACCAGACAAAACATTACACCGCATTTCACCTATTACGGTTACCGCTATATCAAAATCGATGGCATCTCCGATCTGCAAAAAGATGCCTGCAGCGGGCTTGCGCTCTACAGTAATGTGCAGCAGACAGGAGACCTTTCCACCGGACATGCGCTGGTAAACCGCTTCATCAGTAACGTACGCTGGGGGCTGAAAAGCAATTTTATTGATGTACCGACCGATTGTCCGCAGAGGGATGAACGAATGGGCTGGACCGGAGATGCGCAGGTCTTCTCTCCCACTGCAACCTATCTGACGGATACCTGGTCTTTTTACGCAAAATACCTGTACGATATGGCGCAGGAACAAAAGGCCCTGGACGGAATGGTACCGCATGTCATTCCCTCCAGTGGTGTAAAAGGCTGTTCCAGTGTATGGGGTGACGCCGCCTGCATCATTCCGTGGAATCTCTATCTGTTCTACGGAGATCCGCATATCCTCGCCGATCAGTTCGAAAGCATGCGGGGCTGGGTCGATTATATCCGTAAAGTGGATGGAACAGATCATGGCTGGCGGCGCACATTCCATTTCGGTGACTGGCTGGCACTGGATAAGCCGGCAGGTGGTGCGGAACAGGTACTTGGTGCAACAGATGAAGAATTCATCGCAAATCTGTACTACGCAGCCAGTGCAGGAATTGTGGCAAAATCTGCCGCGGTTCTGGGTGATACTGCCAAACAAAAGGAATATGATGCGCTTTCCCGGGAACAGTTTGATCTGGTCAAAAAAGAATACTACAGTGCAACCGGCAGATGCTGCATCAAAACCCAGACTGCTCTGATCCTGACACTCAAATATCACCTTTCGGATAACGAAGCGCTTGTCAAAGCGCAGCTGACAAAACTCTTCGATGACAATAACGGGAAGCTGCAGACAGGCTTTGTCGGGACACCTCTTCTGTGCAGTGTGCTCTCTGATTACGGTCTGGACGAACTTGCCTATAGTCTGCTGCTAAATGAAGAGTATCCCGGCTGGCTCCATGAAGTAAAACTGGGTGCAACAACAGTCTGGGAGCGTTGGAACAGCCTGCTGGATAACGGGAAGATCTCCGGCATCAGCATGAACAGCATGAACCACTATTCCTACGGATCCGTTCTGGAATGGATGTTCTCACATGTAGCCGGTCTGCGTGTCATGGAAGAAGCTCCCGGCTGCCGGAAAATGCGGATCGCACCCATTCCGAACTGGGATCTGCGCTCCGCAGATGCTTCCTATGATTCGCCTGCCGGTCAGTACGTGAGCAGTTGGAAGCTGACTGATCCGGAGCATCTGGAATATACCGTAACAGTACCCTTTGGCTGTGAAGCACAGCTCCTGCTGCCTTATGCGCCCAAAGAACTGTATACGGATTCTGAAAATCCGATGTTCGCAGAAACAGAAAATGGGAAATGCATTCTGCAGGCAGGAACCTACCACGTATCCTATGCTCTGACAACCTGTCTGAAGAAGCATTATGATCTGGAAACACCGCTTCAGGAGCTTTTAAAGAACCGAAAGCTTGCAGACGGGCTCAAAAAAATGCTGCCGGGAGAACTGCTGTATCAGCCGGAACGTTCCATTGTAGAGCTTGCCGCAAAAAACAGGAAAAAAATCAGTGCAGCAAAACTGAAAAAATTAGATTCTTATCTGCAGAAATTCAACTGAAAATGCGCGCTGAAAAATGCGCAGGAAAGAGGAAACAAAATATGAATCCTATAACCGCATCTTATGAAGAAGCACAGAACATTTACCTTGCAATGGGCGTTGACACAGAAGCTGCAATTGCAAAATTAAAGCAGTTTCCGATCTCCCTTCACTGCTGGCAGGGTGATGACGTACACGGTTTTGACGCAGACGGACCTCTGACAGGTGGCATTCAGACTACCGGAAACTATCCGGGTAAGGCACGTACACCGCAGGAACTGATGGATGACATAGACAAGGTCTTCTCACTTGCTCCGGGACTTAAGAGACTCAATCTCCACGCAAATTATGCCATTTTCGAAAAGGGTCAGTGGGTAGACCGTGATCAGCTGCTGCCGGAGCATTTTGCCAAATGGGTCGACTTTGCGCGCAAGAGAAATATCGGACTGGACTTTAATCCCACGCTTTTCTCACATAAAATGGTCAAAAATAACCTGACACTCTCCAGTCCCGATCCCGAAGTCAGAGATTTCTGGATCAGGCATACA
Organism: Butyrivibrio sp.; assembly: GCA_017996845.1. The sequence goes on along the minus strand of JAGOGF010000150.1, from coordinate 2,992 downwards.
CAGGCCTGTATCCGTATCTCCGAGTATTTCGCAACAGAACTTGGCACGCCATGCCTGATGAATATCTGGATCCCGGATGGATATAAGGATGTTCCTGCCGATCGCCTGGGTCCCAGAGCACGTTTCAAAGACAGCTTAGACAAGATTCTGCGTATCAGCTATGACAAGCGCAAAGTACTCGTATGCCTGGAATCCAAAGTGTTCGGAATCGGTATGGAGTCTTATACCGTAGGATCTTCCGAGTTTACGATCAACTATGCCGCGCAAAAAGGTATTCTGCCGCTGATGGACAACGGCCACTACCATCCGACCGAGACGGTATCCGATAAGATTCCTTCCATGCTCCTGTTCCATGATCAGATCGCCCTCCACCTGACGCGTCCTGTCAGATGGGATTCCGATCATGTTGTCCTGTTTGATGATGAGACAAAGGAAATTGCAAAAGAGATCGTCCGTAATGATGCCATGGACCGTGTGAAACTGGGTCTTGATTTCTTTGATGCCAGCATCAACCGGATCAGTGCCTGGACTGTTGGACTGCGCAATGCGGAAAAGGCTCTTCTGTATGCACTCCTGCTCCCCAATCAGCAGATGAAAGAACTGCAGGACCGTGAAGATTTCTCCAAGCTGATGATGATCTCGGAAGAAATGAAATCCTATCCGTTTGGTGCCGTCTGGGATCACTACTGTGAATCCGAAGGTGTTCCGGTCCGGGAAGCATGGTACACAGAAGTAGAAGCATATGAAAAAAATATTCTCTCAAAAAGAATCTGAAACAGGAACAAATAAAAACAATTAATATTATTAAATTAAACCAGATCAGAAACGGAGTATCAGATGAATACAATTTATGATAATGAATTTATGCAGGGATTTATGAGAATGGCAGATGACGGATTTTTACAGGGCTGGCATGAACGAAACGGCGGCAATCTCTCCTATCGTATGAAGGCAGAAGAAGCCGAAGCTGTAAAAAAGTTTCTGACCCCCGGTCAGTGGCAGCCGATCGGAACCAGCGTGCCTGCACTTGCCGGAGAATTCTTTCTGGTTACAGGAAGCGGCAAATATTTCAGGAATGTCATGATCAAACCGGAGGACTCCATCTGCATCATCGAACTGGATGATCAGGGTGAGAATTACCGCATCATGTGGGGCCTTGTGAACGGCGGACGTCCGACCAGTGAACTGCCCAGCCACCTGATGAACCATGAAGTCAAAAAGCGTAAGACAAACGGCAGATACCGCGTCATCTATCACGGCCATCCGGCTAATCTGATCGCACTGACCTTTGTCCTTCCGCTGGAAGACAAGATCTTTACCAGAGAGCTCTGGGAGATGGCAACGGAATGTCCTGTTGTATTTCCGGACGGCGTCGGCGTCGTTCCGTGGATGGTGCCGGGCGGACGTGACATTGCCGTAGCCACCAGCAAACTGATGGAGCGGTACGACGCCGCTGTCTGGGCGCATCACGGCCTGTTCGCTGCCGGAGAAGACTTTGATCTGACCTTCGGACTCTTCCATACCATCGAAAAGTCCGCTGAAATTCTGGTAAAAGTAATGTCCATGGGACAACCAAAGCGCCAGACCATCACGCCGGATGATTTCCGAAATCTGGCAAAGGATTTCCATGTAACCCTGCCGGAAGAATTTCTGTTTGAGAAATAAAAAACAAGTAAAAAGAATGTATCACTTGCTCACGCTAGTGATACATTCTTTTTTATTTATTTTTTGCCGATATTTATTTAACAGCACATTTATTTCTTTTGGATATAAGACTTTATTATTTTGATCTATCTTTGCTAAGATGTAACACTTCTCATCATTTGTCCATCGAAAACCATCGTCCATGTATGGAAGATATGCCTTATTCAATTCATCCGTCCTTAATAATTGATAATGCCTTTTTATATTCTCATCTTCACATTTATATATTTCTTCCTGCTTTATTTTTCCGAACTCGTCACAAATACCTGTAGCACTTGAATTTAAATATTTGTAATGGGGGTTATGATACATACTGGCCCGAATTTCTTCCCAGTATATTTCCAATATTACTCTTTTCATTCTATCTGTTATCATAAGCGACATTGGAATTGCTATTTTTTGATTAAATATATACTGATTATCAGATCTAAAGAAAAAAGTATTTGGATAATTCCGATCGAATTTATTTCCTCTGGCCATAAAACCGACTCCAAAATACCCATAATTATTATTTTCATCTCTTATCAGTTTCCAAAAAATGTAACTCAAATCACTCATTTTCGTGACAAAATCTTTTATCTTCTTTGGATCAAATTCTACAATCTGTCTTGCACGAATAATATCCATAATCATAGCACTGCTAAAATATTTGATTCTATTTTGAAAAAGTTCTTCAAAATAACTACTTTTTTCAAATTCATCAACATCTATATTTCCATTACACATACCTTTATATAAATCGGTGGCGCTTAAACGTTTTTGACTATATTCAAATAATACAGGATTATCAACCAGATGTTGCAGCCCAAGTAAATGAGGTAAATCTTGCGGATGAAATTCAAATTCTATTATATCCCCACTTTCCAAAGGAATTGTAATTTGGGTTTTAATTAAATTTTCATAATCGCAAATGATATTTCTAATAATTCCCAAATTCCGCCTCCCAAAGAATTTATGATAATAAAAATGTCCTTCAGGCTAAGCCCAAAGGACATTTTTATGACATTTTTTCTTTTTCCTCATCGAGGAGTAAGATACTGCTGGCTCAACGTCCAAACCAACTTGAAGACCTCCACTTGCATTTGGTATCACTCACACAAGTTTCATCAGCCCAAACATTTCTTTTCCATAGAAAAGAAATGTTCATAATATGTGTACATAGTACAATAATTATCTTTCTTACAGTTGTATTATATCATATCAGGTGACTTTTTCAATGATAAATTCAATCTGCAAATAGTATTAAAATCCCATTTTTACCGTGATTGCCTTTTGGTACACTAGTGTA
>JAGOGF010000037.1 GCA_017996845.1 Butyrivibrio sp. | reverse complement strand
GGGAATCCGCATCCGCCACAGTTATTTCCCGGAAGTGCCTCCAGAACTGCCTGTTCCTTTTCATCTACGTCTACATGAAGCTTAATCGCCGCAACTCCCAGAATCAGACCGATCAGGATTCCGATGCCTGCAACGATGAGCGTTGCAATCATAACACCACTAATCATAATCTACAGTCTCCTTATTTTGCCAGTTTCAGCGAAGGCCGGAAAACCCGGTAAACGCAATTGCCATAAGCCCTGCCGTAATCAGTACAATCGGCATTCCCTTAAATGATTCCGGTACATCATTGTAATACATTTTTTCTCTTATTCCTGCCATGATTACAATCGCAATTGTAAAACCAATCGCGGTTGCAAAACCATTTACAACTCCCTGCACAATATTATAATCACTCTGGACATTGAGCAGTGCAACACCAAGAACTGCACAGTTAGTTGTAATCAGCGGAAGATAAACACCAAGTGCCTTATAAAGAGATACCATATATTTTTTCAGGACCATCTCAACAAACTGTACCAGCATTGCAATGATCAGAATAAACACAATTGTCTGCAAGTATCCCATATCCAGCGGAATCAGAACGAATTTGTAAATCAGACCGCATACTGCAGATGATAACGTAATAACAAAGGTCAGTGCCAGACCCATTCCAAGTGCCGTATTGGTTTTTTTGGAAACACCAAGGAAAGGACAAAGACCCAGGAACTGACTCAGTACAACATTATTGATCAACGAAGAAGTAACCAGGATCGTTAACAGTTCACCTATTATTTTCATTTATCTTCCTCCTTCTGCTGCGCATTGATCTTTACAGGTGCTCCTGCTGCATTTACCGTGCAGCATCCGCCAACGCCGAATTTGGAAGTATCTTTACCCTTTGCCGCCATATTTCTCTTAACACGGTTCATGATTGCAATCAGACATGCCAGTACAAAGAAAGCACCTGCCTGCATAACAAAAATTCTGACTGGTTGATATAATGCCAGGAATTTCCCGACCGATCCCGGAATAACAGTTCCTTCTCCCAGAATCTGAATATTGAATACTGTACCGCTCCCGATCAGTTCACGTACCAGACCAATACCGGTGATTGCACAGGTAAAGCCAAGTCCCATACCGATCCCATCAAAGAATGACGGAACGACTGCATGTTTGGAAGCATACGCTTCCGCTCTTCCAAAAATAATACAGTTTACAACAATCAAAGGTATATATACACCAAGTGCATCATTCAAAGATGGTATATATGCTGCCAGAAGCAGTTGCACCAGTGTAACAAAGGATGCAATGACTACAATAAACGCAGGTATTCTGACTGTATCCGGAATAATTTTATGTAAAAGAGCAATTACTGCATTGCTAAGTGCCAGAACAAAAGTAGTGGCAAGTCCCATGGTAATCCCATTGATGGCAGATGTTGTGACCGCAAGTGTCGGACACATTCCAATCATTAAAACAAGCGTAGGATTCTCAACAATCAGACCATTGAAAACACGTTCCATCGGGGAGTCCATCTTAAGTCCCAAAGCGCCTTTTTTCTTTTCTCCGCTCATGACTGTGCTCCTTTCAAAACTTTCTGAAAATACAGTACGCCAGCATTTACACCGTTTGTTACTGCTTTTGAAGTAATGGTCGCACCTGAAATCGCCTCAATCTGATTATCGGATGCTTTTTTCGTCTTTGTCACTTCGAACAGATCTCCCACCTGAACCGAACGGAACTGCGGAACCAGAACTTTTTGCGCATTCATGCCAAGTCCCGGGGTTTCACTGATTGAAATAAGTGATATACCATTCAATGTTCCGTCATTTGTCAGTCCCATCGTGAATACAATGTCATCTGCATATCCGCCGGAAGAAATCTGCAGTACATAACCGATTGCTTTTCCAGAGGCATCTTTTGCAGTTTTCACACTGTCGATACTGACTTTTGCATAAGCTGCATCACTCTCCAGAATTTTCTTTGCCTGCGCCGCATCAAGGTCTGCATCTGCAAAAGAATCTGCATCCGGAAATACCTCCTGATTGGCTTTTGTTTGCGCAAGTTGTTCCTGATAGGCAATCGGTGCCTTTGTTACCTGATATACAATGCCCAGTAGCACCCCTGCTACCAGTGTGATTACAAACAGGATCATGGCATTTTTCAGCATCTGCTTCGTTTCACTCATGCTTTTTTGCCTCCTTCCGGATACCAAATGCCTTAGGCATCGTGTACCGTTCAATCAGCGGAACCAGAAGATTGCCAAGAATAATGGCATAGGATACGCCCTCTGCCGAAGATCCGTAGCACCTGAGAATTCCAGTCATGACGCCAAGAAATATCCCATAAATGTACTTTCCCTTATCGGTGATTGGACTGGTAACATAATCTGTTGCCATGAAAAATGCGCCAAGCATCAGCCCGCCGCCGGCAAGCTGGGCAGAAATATAAACCGGATCAAATCCATGTCCGCCAAACAGGCAGATAAATACCACAAAGGATGCGATATAAGTACCCGGTATTTTCAAATCAATGATTCCAAGCATAATCAGAATGCAGGCCCCGATTACAATGGCTATCATGGATGTTTCACCGATTGTACCGCCTGTCTTTCCGATAATCATATCCAGAACATTTACACTGTCACCGCTTTTCATTGCAGCAAGCGGTGTTGCTCCGGTATAGGTATCCGTCACAAAGTTTGTCATCAGTGCAGGAAATGAAATCAGCAGGAAACATCTGGCACCCAGTGCCGGATTCATAAAATTCTGACCCAGTCCGCCAAATATCATTTTGACTACCAGAATGGCAAACATACCACCGATAATCGGAATCCACCACGGAACGGTAGACGGTAGATTCATTCCGAGCAACAGACCTGTTACAACAGCAGAATAATCTCCAATCGTAACCGGTTTATGCATACATTTCTCATATATCAGTTCTGTCAGTACCGTTGATGCAACACAAAGCAGTAAAATAATCAGTGCATCTACGCCAAAATTATAAATTCCATACCCGGCAGCCGGAAGAAGCGATATTACCACCCACATCATAATATTGGATGTGGTAACCCTGCTTCTGACATGCGGATTGGATGATACTTTCATCATCTCACTCATCGTATGAATGACCTCCTCACTTTTTCTTCTTATTTGCAAGCTGGATTTTTCTCATCCCCTTGATGAGCTGTGTCATCTGACGTCTTGCAGGGCAGATATAACTACAGCAGCCACATTCACAGCATTCCATACCATACTCTCTCATAAATGTATCCTCATCACCATGCTCGGCAGCATCTGCAAGTATTTTGGGGATCAATCCGCCCGGGCATACATCTGCACATTTTCCGCAATTAATACACGCACTTGGCGCCATTTCCGATACTGCGTCTTTTGTCAGACAGGTAAGTGCTGATGCTGTTTTAGTCGTAGGAATATCCAAATCAAATACAGCAAAGCCCATCATGGGACCTCCCGAAATGATCTTGGCCGGAGTAACAACAAATCCACCTGCATCATCAATCAGTTCTCTGTAATTGGTTCCGATTCTGACTCTGTAATTACACGGATCTACAACTGCATCACCCGTAATGGTAACAATACGTTCCATCAAAGGTCTTCCCTGCGCCACTGCTTTATTAATTGCACAAAGTGTATCTACATTATCAACAATACACCCAACATCCGCCGGCAGCATGGAGGAATTGATTTTTCTGCCTGTACAGGCATAAATCAACATTCTTTCTGCTCCCTGGGGATATTTTGTCTGCAGTGGTTTCACACTTATCTTCGGCTCATCCTTCGTCAACTCCCGGAATTTTGCAATTGCATCAGGTTTATTATCCTCAATTGCAAGAATTCCTCTCGCATTTGGGAAAATGCTGATTGCAATTTTCAGACCGCCAAGTACCAGTTCCGGTTCCTCAATCATACGTCTGTAATCCGATGTCAGATAAGGTTCACATTCGGAACAGTTTGCAATAACATATTCAATCTTTTCCGGTTCCTTGGGAGAAAGCTTTACTGCAGTCGGAAATCCAGCACCGCCCATCCCGACTACACCAGCCTCGCGTACTGCTGCAATTTTCTCTTCAGCTGTCATATCCTCAAACGGCTTGACCTGCGGCCATTCCACTTCCTTGTACTGTCCATCGTTTGCAATGACGATGCTCTCACACATAGCACCTGTTGCAAGTCTTCTGGGTTCAATTGCTTTTACTGTACCGGATACCGTTGCATACACAGGTGCAGAAACAAATCCGCCTGCCTCAGCAATCTTCTGACCTGCAAGAACATGGTCCCCAATAGATACAATCGTTACTGCAGGTGCTCCGATATGCTGCAGTAACGGGTATACAAGATCTCCTTTTGGCAACACGGTTTTAATGGGTTTGTCCTTCGTCAGTTCCTTGCCCTCATAAGGATGAATTCCCCCTGCAAAAGTTAGTTTCGCCATCTTTTATTAACCTTCTTTCATAATGGTTGATTAACAGGCAGCCCAAACTGCCAATAGTACTAATATACTATTTCTGAAAAAAAACATCTATAGAATTCTGGATATAAATCTGCATATTCTGTGCATTTTCATAAATTGTCTGATTTTACGTTTGTTTTTTATTTTCCATCCAATATAAAACATGGTAAAATAATGAAAAACATGAATGGAAGTGCAAAATATATTATGAAGATTATAACAGAAACAATTGATGCTTCCCAGACATCCGAACACCCTTATCCTTTTGCATATTTGTCACAGAAAAAAGAGGATATTCTGTTTCTCGATATTGAAACAACCGGACTGAGTGCCAAAACATCTTCGCTTTACCTGATTGGCTGTGCGTTTTACATGGATGGAACCTGGCAGCTCAGACAATGGTTTGCAGACCAGCATTCACAGGAACAGGATCTTTTATCTGCTCTTATTTCTTTTGCACATTCTTTCCATACGCTCATCCACTTTAATGGCAACCGGTTTGATCTTCCGTATCTGCAGGCAAAATGTAATCAATATGCTTTGCCCTACCCATTTGCAGATTATGTTTCCATCGATATCTACAAGAGAGTTGCTCCCTACAAAAATTTATTGGGTTTGCCCGACTGCAAACAGAAAACAATAGAACTTTTTCTCGGGATTGACCGGGAAGATATTTATAACGGCGGTCAGCTGATTACAGTATACAAAGATTATCTTGCCAATCCCTGTGAAGAAGTTTATCGTCTTCTGACACTGCACAATGCAGACGATGTGCGAGGTATGTTCCGGCTGCTTCCGATCCTTGCATATTATGATTTCTTTCAGAACATCAGAAATCTTCCGCCTTTGCAGTTATCCTGTGATAACATTTCATCTGAAACAGATATTGATTCGGTTCTTCCGATTCGTGCCCTGAAAGTTCAGGCAAATTTCTATAACGATTATTCCGGTATACGCAGACAGGAACTTTTTATGAAGCTTTCATTGCAAACTGCACTTCCAGTCCCAATCGGAAGCAATGTTGACGGATGCTTTTTTCAATTAGACAAAAACACCGGCACGCTTCGTGTTCCTCTCGTTGAAGATGAACTGAAATATTTCTATTCAAATTATAAGGACTATTATTATCTTCCAGAAGAAGATCAGGCCATTCATAAAAGCGTTGCTGAATTTGTTGACCGTGCATACCGGATGCAAGCCAGTGCTTCCAACTGTTATACCAGAAAGCCAGGTCAGTTCCTTCGTGAATGGGATCTGGTTTTTACTCCTTTTTTCAAAAAGGAATATAAATCTTCTGAACTGTATTTTGAACTGACTGATACATTCAAGAAAAACCGTACTGCAATGAGTTTATATGCCATTCATATACTTGGACATATTTTTGATTCAGTATGATTTTGTTGCAAAAAACAAGACCGCGGTGAACTGTTCTTCTTCTCTCCGCAGTCTTGTTTTTTTATATTCTCATACACTTTACACGCAATATCGTTATTACTTTGATTTCTCATAATAAAAAGAGTTTTTACGCTGAAATCCCATGTCTCTGTAATTAATGATCTGCTCAGTACTTCCTATAAAAAGGATTCCCTGTAGAGCAAGCGCATTATAGAATTTCCGGAAAGTTTCATCCTTAGCTTCTTCTGTAAAATATATCAGTACATTACGGCATACAATCAGATGATAATCTGAAGGATACGGATCCCGCAAAAGATCAGCACGTTTAAATGTCACACGGCTTTTGATCTCATCAGAAATTCGATATGTACTGCCTTCCTGCGTAAAATATTTCTTTTTCAGATCCTCCGGTACTCCTATAATCTCTTTTGCTGCATATATTCCGGCTTTTGCTTTTTCAAGTGCTACAGCATCCAGGTCTGTTGCAAGAACACTGATCTGATTAAGAGGTAAATGTTGGGATAAAAGCATAACAATTGTATAAGGCTCATCTCCGGTAGAACAGGCTGCGCTCCAAATTTTCAGATTTTTACCGAATTTCTGCATTAACTCCGGAACCATCTCTTTATCCATCAGATTCCATTGATCTACATTCCTGAAAAACTCAGACACATTAATTGTCAGATAGGTTACAAATGTATCTAAAACATCTTTATCTGCCTTCAATCTATCCATGAATTTATCATATCCCGCAATACCATATTTCCCAATCAGCGTATCAATACGCCGTTTCATTTGTTTTTCCTTATAGGCATTCAGGTCAATCCTTGTCAGACTGAAAACAGATTTTTTGAACCATTCATAATCATATTCCATGCGATGCGTTTCCTCCATTTTTTCTGACAGAATCTCTTATATTTTAAAAAAAGACTATCGCACAACGTGCAACAGTCCTTTTTATCCGAACAATCATTCCTGATCGTTTTTCTGATCTGAAATTACCTGATCAATATCAACGGATACAACATCGCCGTCTTCCTGATCATCAGCTTTATCAGGAGCCAGCATAGCTTTGATACTCAGACTGATTTTCTTATCATCTTCGTTGAAATCCACAATCTTTGCTGTAACTTCCTGTCCAACCTTTAATACATCAGAAGGCTTATCAATATGTTCTTTTGCAATCTGTGAAACATGAAGAAGGGCATCAATACCAGGTTCCAGTTCAACAAATGCACCAAAATCTGTCATTCTTGCAACTGTACCCGTAACCACATTGCCTACTGCATATTTCTCTGTTGCATCCTTCCATGGATTTTCATTGTCAAACTTTCTGCTCAAAGCAATCTTCTTGCCATCAATGCTCTTAATCAGAACCTTAACCTGATCACCAACCTTGAATACCTTCTTAGGATTCTCAACACGTCCCCATGACATTTCGGAAATATGGAGAAGTCCGTCTGCACCGCCAAGGTCAATAAATGCACCAAAATCTGTTACATTCTTAACGGTTCCTTCAACAACGTCGCCAGCCTTGATGTTGTCAAACAGTTCTTTTGCCTTCTCAGCCTTTTCAGCAGATACAAGCATTCTTCTGTTTCCGATATATCTTCTTCTCTTAGGATTATATTCGGTTACAACAAATTCAATTTCCTGTCCGTCATACTTCGTCAGATCTTTTTCATATGTGTCTGATACAAGGCTTGCCGGAATAAAGATTCTGACTTCATCAACAACAACTACAAGACCGCCTTCAAGAACCTGCACAACTTTCGCTGTGAGAACTTCCTTGTTGTTAAATGCATCTTCAATTCTCTTGTTGCCGCGATCAAGTGCCAATCTCTTATAAGAAAGAATAACCTGTCCGTCTGCATCATTGGTCTTTAGTACTTTCACGTCCATCTTATCGCCAACATGGATTATAGCTGCAAAGTCAACGCTGTTATCGTTGCTATATTCGCTCTTGGTAAGAATACCGTCTGCTTTATATCCGATATTTAAGATAATCTCATCGGGTTTTACATCAATAACAGTACCTTCAACAACCTCCCCTGTGTGGATTGTCTTAAATGATTCGTTTAACATTTGTTCAAATGTCTGATTTTGTTCTGACATATGTCTGAACCTCCTCGATTATATTCTTTGGGGTTGATGCCCCTGCGGTTATTCCTACAGTTTTGACTTCCTGTGGAAACTCACCGGGCAAATCATCCACCGTCTGGATAAAGTATGTATGTGCACACTTCTGGCTGCATATCTCATACAATTTCCTCGTATTGGAACTGTGTGCCCCTCCGATTACTATCATCGCGTCCACCTCGCCGGCAATCCTGTCAGCTTCGGTCTGTCGTTCTTCCGTTGCGCTACATATAGTATTCACAATATTAATATTGTACCCTTTTTGCTTAAAAATTTCAACTGTATCTTTAAATTTATTATAATTATACGTTGTCTGAGAAACAAGACAGATTTCTGTATCTGCAGAAACCTTGAATTTCTGGGCTTCTTCAGGTGTCTCTATCACAAAAACAGGACCATTCGTCCAACCAACAATTCCCTCAACTTCAGGGTGTGTCGGATTACCGATTACTATGATTGTCTTGCCGTTTGCGCTTTCTTCATCCACAATTGTGTGAATTCTTTTAACAAATGGGCAGGTCGCATCTACGCATTCAAGTCCCTGACTTTTGATCTGATTATAAACACTGCGTGATACCCCATGCGATCGGATTACAATTGTTCCATTCCTGATTTCTGCCAGCTCCTGTGGTGTATTTACAACTTTTACATTTTTGCGCTCCAGATCTGCTACAACGCTTTCATTATGTATGATCGGTCCGTAAGTGTATAAATTACTTTTTTTTCCGATCTGTTCATATACCGTTTCAACCGCCTTGGTAACCCCAAAACAAAACCCCGCATGTTCAGCTACAATGATCTTCATTTTGCTTTTTCCTTTTCACAGTGCATAAATAGTCATTTTCTTTTTCCTATTTTTTCTGATACAGATCAATAATTGTTTGTGCTACCTGTTCAATTGTCATATCGGAAGAATCCAGTAAAACTGCATCCTCTGCCTGTTTAAGCGGAGATATCTCACGATTCATATCTCTCTGATCCCGTTCCTCTATATCTTTTTCAATTTCTGCAACACTGCACATTTCCTTTTTGGCCTGGAGTTCAGTAAATCTGCGAAGTGCACGAACATGTGCACTTGCTGTCAGATATATTTTAACCTGCGCATCCGGCAGAACAACCGTTCCGATATCTCTTCCATCCATAACAACATCCGCTTTCCGTGCAAGTGTCTGCTGCAGTTCTACCAGTTTTTCTCTTACATGACCGTTCACACTGATTGCTGATGCCATGTTCCCCACTTCTTCAGTACGGATCTGTCCATTCACATTTTCTCCGTTGAGAAGAACGACCTGTTCTCCGTTTTCATGACAGATTGTAATATCAACTTTACGGCATTCCCGGCTGACCTCCTCACTGTCTGAAGGATTTATTCCGCAGCGCAGCATATATAACGCCATCGCACGGTACATCGCACCCGTGTCCACATAAATAAAAGACAATGTCTTTGCAACAATTTTTGCAATCGTACTTTTCCCTGCTCCTGCAGGCCCGTCAATGGCAATATTATGACTCATTACAATTATGTTCCTCCTGATTTCTGTTCTCTCACATATCACGCTTCTGCCGCAGCATTTACTCCGGCAAGATGGCCGGTTGACCAGGCAATCTGCAGATTAAATCCGCCTGTCACAGCGTCCAGATCCATCACTTCACCTGCAAAATACAGGCCTCTGCAAAACTTTGATTCCATAGTCGAGGCATTTATTTCTTTCACATTCACACCGCCTCTTGTTATAATAGCTTCCGGATAACCCCTTGTTCCCGTTACCGTCATTGTAATATTCTTAGTCAGTTGTACCAGCAGTTGACGTTCCTGCCTGGAAATATCATTTACTCTTTTTTCGGGATCAATTCCCGACAAACTGATTATGACAGGAATCAGCTTTGCAGGAAAAAGTCCACCCAGAATATTCCCAAATTGTTTATTCAATCCTTCTTCGAAATCGCGCAAAATTCTTTTATCCAGTTGTTCCTGTGAAAGTGCAGGTTTCAGATCCAGGTGCAGAATCATTTCCGTTCCGGGTTCATAACAGGTACTGGCAGTCAGAATAAGCGGACCGCTGACCCCAAAATGAGTAAAAAGCATTTCGCCAAAACCTTCATATACCACTTTGCTTTTCCTGCTATTTATACTTGTATCTTCCCCAGAACGTTCCATTCGCACACTGACATTTTTCAGCGATAATCCCTGCAGCTGGGTACACCATGGTTCTTTGATTGTAAGCGGCACAAGAGATGGTGTCTGCTCAATTATACTGTGTCCTGCTTCCACAGCAAAGTGATATCCATCTCCTGTAGAACCTGTACTCTCGTATGAAAGACCTCCTGTACAGACGATTACCGCATCAGCTGCTATATTTTCTTTTCCATTTACGGTAAGAGACTTAACTGTGCCATCCTGATATGTAATTTTTGTTACCTTGCTGCCATACCGGATCTGTACATGCAGTTCCTGTAATACATGCACAAGCGTCCTGATCACATCAGAAGAATGATCTGACACCGGAAATACACGCCCCCCACGTTCTTCTTTGAGTGCGCAGCCGTTTCTCTCAAAAAAATCCATCACAAAATCCTTGTCATAACCATATACTGCACTGTACAGAAATTTGGCATTATGACATACATTACTGAAAAAAGCCTCCGTATCGCAGGTATTGGTCAGATTGCATCTTCCTTTACCCGTAATAAAAAGCTTTTTCCCAGGCTTTTCATTTTTTTCATATATCGTAACTGCAGCACCATTTTCTGCTGCCGCTGCTGCTGCCATCATTCCTGACGCGCCACAGCCAATTATCGCTATTTTTTTCATATATTAATTTTCTTTTCCTGTTTTTTTGCCGAATGATCCGGAAACGGTTCTTCTCCGATAAAATTGATTTCATCATTCAGATAAACCTGGTAATTATTCCACGTTCTTTCGAGCATTTTCAAATTTGTGCGTACCACATCCGGCGTCTTTATGCAAAGTGCCACTACAAGCGCGTTAATCAGACTAAGCGGTGCAACAAGAGAATCTACAATAGAAACATTTGAGCTGTCCGCAAGAAGATTGCAGGATGAATACAGATTCATAGGTGAATGAACAGAATCCGTCAATGTAATCACATGTGCATTGCGGTCATTCGCAAATTCCATACATTTGAGCGTTCGCATCGAATATCTCGGGAAACTGATTCCAATAACCACATCATTCGAATTTACTCTGATCATTTGTTCAAACATCTCACTTGTACTGGTCGTTCCAACCAATACATTATTTCCTCTTATCATATTCAGATAAAAGTGAAGGAAAACCGCCAGCGGCTGACAGCTTCTTACTCCAATAATATAAACATGTTCAGCCCGCAGGATCAAATCAACCGCAAGATAAAACGCTGCTGTATCCATTTTTGCTGCAGTGTTCCGGATCCTGTCACTGTCTGCAAGAAGTACCGTGCGCAGTACTTCAGCATCACCGCTCTGCGCATAATGTTCCCCGATTTTTCCGACAGTGTCCATTTTATCCTGAACCAAAAGCATAAGTGCATGTTGAAAGGCCGGATATCCGTCATACCCGAGATACATGGCAAATCTTACAACCGTTGACTCGCTTGTTGCTGCCGCCTTCCCAAGTTCCGCAGCAGTCATAAATACCGCCTGCTGTGTATGGTCTGTTACATAAGCTGCAATTGCCTTCCTGCCCTTACTCATATGTATATAGGATTCATTGATTTTGGTAATAATATCTCTGTCTTCCATAACGGACGCATCTGCCTCCATTCAGTGCTTACTCTGCTTTTGAAAAAGAAGAATAAGCAGATTCCAGCATGTTAACAGTATCCGTGTCTTCCAGATCATAATCACCGGTAACTGCCATGCACCCTGCGCCATGAATATAAATCCACATTTTCATAAACAACTGATCCGGATTATGTGCTCCTTTGCCTGCTGCACGTTTTATTTCAGCAACTACTTCATCACTGCTGCCATTGATCAGATCATACATGCTTTTGGCATTTTGGGAATGATCAGAAAGAAAAAGCAATCGAAACAAATGCGGATATTTTCTTGCAAAATTAATATATGCCATTCCAAGATCAATGAATGGAGTATCATGTGTCTTAACATAATCTGCATAATATTCTTCATAGTAAGATGCTGCTTTTTCATAAACATCCTTTTTAAGTGCATCCATATTTTCATAAATACGAAAAATCGGCTGTGTTGAACATCCTGCAGCTGCGGCAAGTCTGCGCGAAGTAATCTGTTCAAATCCCTCTTTCCGCGTTATTTTAAATGCTGCATTTATAATTTCTTTCTGTGTTATCGTTGCTTTTCTGGACATGGTATACCAAGCCTTTCTGATTTTCCCTGCTATCTGCAGCAAGTTGGACGAAGCCATATCAATAGCATCTGTTATGTATTTTACACGCACCCATGTGCACTGTCAATCATACTCAAATTTTCATCTCACTGATAATTTCAGCTATCACCTGTTCTGGTGTATCACTTTTTTCATGGATCACAATATCGGCATATTGATCATACAGTGCAGTTCTTTCCCGGTATAAATCTTCCATCGTCTGTCCCTGACGTACTACAACCCCCCTTTGGCTGATGTTATGCAGGCGGGCCATCAATTCTTCATATCCGACCTGCAGATATACAATTGTTCCCATTCTCCTGAAATGCTCCATTGCAAGCTTTCCATATATAACACTGCCACCGGTTGCAATAACTGTATGCTCTGCTTCGATTTTGGAATTTATCTGTTCTTCCAGGGCAATAAACCCGTCCACCCCGGATTCTGTAATAATTTCATGAAGTTTTTTACCTTCCTGTTCCTGTATTACAAGATCTGAATCCATAAACTGATAACCAATAATTTTTGCGAGAATAACACCTACCGTGCTTTTCCCGGAAGCTGGCATTCCGATCAGAATAATATTATCTTTTTCCATATATCAGTACTCCTTTTGCTTTTTATGTATTCTGTATATGTGCGGAATGCTCCAGGAATAGGATACTTCTCCAAAAGCTGTTTTGTGCTTACCAGAATTGCATCCACATCCTGCGGATTAAAATCAGACAATTCATCTACATATACAAAATATCCTGTCATATGCCATTCCAAATGAGTGAAAATATGTTTGGCAGCTGCAAGCGGCGTAATCCGAAGCGAATGAATGCCCGCATCGGCAAGGTATCTGCGAACTTCATCCGGTGTCAGATGTCCTTCTAAATTCAAATATTCATACATTCCCGCCAGAAGTCCCCTGGAAGGTCTTTTTCGAATGACAATACGCTGCTTATCCTGCAGCAGTAAAATTGTTCGTTTCTGAATTTTTCTTGCTTTTAAAGCTTTTTTTACCGGATACTCCATTTCACAGGAGTCAGCATGTGCCTTACATATGTCTCCCCATGGACATTCCATACATTTTGGTTTTCCTGTCGGCAGACACACCCCCGCGCCAAGGTCCATCAATGCCTGATTATATGAGCCGCATAACGATGCCGAAGGAAGAGACGCATACTGTTGTATGAAAACTGCTTTTTTCGTTGCCGCCTCAGCGATGTCTCTGGCGTCTTTTTCCGATCTTGCAAGCACCCGTAAGACATTCCCATCTACTGCAGGAACGGCTTTACCATATGCAATCGAACTGATTGCGCCTGCAGTATAACTTCCAATTCCCGGAAGGCGCAGCAATTCTTCATATGAATCAGGCAGTACCCCTGCGTACTCCTCCATGACCAAACGTGCCGCTTTCTGCATATTCCGGACTCTGGAATAATATCCAAGTCCTTCCCACAATTTTAAAAGCTTCTCTTCTTCTGTCTCTGCCAATGTCGCAATATCGGGAATTTCCTTCAGGAAACGTTCATAATAGCTTTTCACTGCTTCCACTCTGGTCTGCTGCAGCATGATTTCGGAGAGCCAGACATGATATGGTGAAGGATCTGTTCTCCATGGGAGTGTTCTTTTATGTTCTGCATACCATTTTAATAATTTCTCAGTTTTTTCTTTCAGATAAATATCAGATTCTGCACACATATTTAATCTCACACTCTGTTTTTCCATTTTCAATCTTCAGTACCGCATAGCTTGGTTTATGATTCTCCTGTCTTGGAAGAGACAGGCTGCCAGGATTGATACACAAAAGATCCTCATCCTGTTCCATTTTCGGTACATGTGTGTGTCCAAAAATTAAAATATCTGCCCCCTTATTTCGGGCATATTTTTTCAAAGGTTCAAGATTCTGTGCAGCATTGCAGTGTACAGAACCACACATATTTCCATGTGTCAACAAAACATGGCATCGGTCCAGATCAAAAAACAGTTCACGGGCGTAGCCAAGTCCATAATCACAATTTCCCGCAACAATCCTGATCTGATAATCCGTATACCCAAGTACTCCGCTGACCTGATCTTCCATATCTCCCGCGTGTACCATCACCTCGAAAGGTTTTTCTTTTTCAATGATCTGTTTCATCAAATCCTGTTTTCCATGCGTATCACTAAATATCACAATTTTCATATCAAACTCTCTTGGATTTGTAAGCAAACTTCATATATACACAAAACGTATCTCATATATGCTTATTTCTATACATATATGAAGCTTGCTTTATCTTAAAAGATACATCCTCATCTTCTTAAAAAAGGAATCTCCCCATCTGCAGACTGGGAGATTCCCCGGGATTCACGTCTCATATTGATACGGGATATCTTAATGCCAGTTAACGATTTCTCCAAATTCAGGCTTAAGAGATGCGCCGCCTACAAGACCTCCGTCAATATCAGGTTTTGTAAAAAGTTCTGCAGCTGTCTTAGCATTTACAGATCCGCCATACTGAATACGGATAGCTGCTGCAGTAGACTCATCATAAATTTCACCAATACATTTACGGATGGCACCGCATACTTCTTCGGCCTGATCAGATGTAGCGGTTTTTCCTGTTCCGATAGCCCAAATCGGTTCATAAGCAATAACTGCTGTTTTAGCCTGCTCTGCAGTTACATTCAGAAATGCAATTTTGATCTGCTGACGGATCCAGTCAATTGTGATGCCCTGTTCACGCTGCTCAAGAGATTCTCCGCAGCATACAATCGGTGTGATTCCATGTTCAAACGCCTTCAGCACCTTTTTATTAACAGTTTCATTTGTCTCGGCAAAATACTGTCTTCTCTCTGAATGTCCGATAACAACATATTTCACTCCGGCATCTGTCAGCATCTCAGGTGAAATCTCGCCTGTAAATGCTCCCTTTTCCTCAAAATAAAGGTTTTCCGCACCGATTTGGATATTGGATCCCTTTGCAGCTTCTACTGCAGGAATAATATCAATCGCAGGAACACAGAATACAACATCTGCTTCTTCTGTCTGAACCAGTGGTTTCAAAGTATTAATCAGTTCTACCGTTTCTGAAGGAGTCATATTCATCTTCCAGTTACCGGCAATAATTTTTTTACGTGCCATTTTTGTCCTCATTTCCATGCTTTTAGATGCATACTTTTACAGCTGTCAAGATTGCACTGCAAATTTGTTTGATTCAAATAT
This sequence comes from Butyrivibrio sp., assembly GCA_017996845.1. The sequence goes on along the minus strand of JAGOGF010000037.1, from coordinate 2,453 downwards.
TCTATTATCCGAATCAGTCCTTGTCATTTGCTGCTGCAACACCCGGAAGTTCTTTTCCTTCCAGGAATTCAAGAGAAGCACCCCCGCCTGTTGAAATATGTGACATTTTGTCTCCATATCCAAGCTGATTTACAGCTGCCGCACTGTCTCCGCCGCCAATAATCGTTGTTGCATCAGTCTCTGCAAGCGCTGCAGCAACTACCTTGGTTCCTTTTGCAAGAACAGGATTTTCAAATATGCCCATCGGTCCATTCCAGACAACCGTCTTGGCAGACTTAATAGCATCTGTATAAAGTGCACATGTCTTAGGTCCGATATCCATACCCATAAGATCAGCAGGCATATTCTCCACATCAACAGTTACAGTTTCAATTGCTGCATCAATCGGCTGCGGGAAACTTGCTGCTGCAACGGTATCAACAGGAAGCAGCAACTGTTTGCCAAGCTTCTTAGCCTTTTCCATCATTTCCTTGCAGTAATCAATCTTTGTATCGTCCAAAAGAGATGTTCCGATTTCATAGCCCTCTGCCTTAAGGAAGGTATAAGCCATACCGCCACCGATGATCAGTGTATCGCATTTTTCAAGCAGGTTAGAGATAACATTGAGCTTATCAGCAACCTTCGCACCGCCAAGAATTGCTACGAACGGTCTCACAGGTGTTTCAACTGCATTGCCAAGGAAATCAATTTCTTTCTGCATCAGATAACCTACCACTGCGGTAGAAACAAGCTGTGCTACACCAACATTTGAGCAATGTGCTCTGTGAGCAGTTCCAAATGCATCATTAACAAAAACATCACAGATCGATGCAAGATCTTTGGAAAAAGCTTCACCATTCTTGGTTTCTTCTGCTCTGTAACGTGTATTTTCAAGAAGGATAATATCTCCATCTTTCATTTCTGCAACTGCAGCCAGAACCTTAGGGCCAACGACAGTGTCTTCCGGAACGAATTTAACAGTCTGTCCAAGCAGCACAGACATTCTCTCTGCAACAGGTGCAAGTGAAAGCGCCGGCACAGCTTCCCCCTTAGGCTTGCCCAGATGAGAACAAAGAATAACCTTTCCACCATCAGCAACCAGTTTCTTGATTGTAGGAAGAGCAGCTACCAGACGATTTTCATCTGTGATCTTGCCTTCCTTAAGCGGTACATTGAAATCGCATCTGCAAAGAACGCGCTTTCCCTTCACATTAATGTCATCAATTGATTTCTTATTCAGACCCATCTTTTGCCTCCATCACTTTTTTTCTTAAAATAAAAGGGGTTCGGCCCAACTGGCCGGACCCCTCTGAGATCTGAGCATTAGTACCTGATTATCCGCGAAATTACTTTACGAATTTCTCAAAGTACTTGATTGTTCTTACCATCTGAGATGTGTAAGAATTTTCGTTATCATACCATGAAACAACCTGTACTTCATACAGATCATCCTGGATCTTGTTAACCATAGTCTGTGTTGCATCAAACAGAGAACCGAATCTCATTCCAACGATATCAGAAGAAACGATCAGGTCTGTGTTATAGCCGAATGTCTCCGGATCAGAAGCTGCCTTCATTGCTGCATTGATGGAATCAGCTGTGATTTCCTTGGAAGACTTAACAACAGCAAACAGAAGTGTTGTAGATCCTGTCGGAACCGGAACACGCTGAGCTGCGCCGATGAGCTTGCCCTGCAGTTCAGGGATAACAAGGCCGATAGCCTTAGCTGCACCAGTTGAGTTAGGTGTAATATTAACAGCTGCTGCTCTTGCTCTTCTAAGATCGCCGCCTCTGTGAGGGCCATCCAGAACCATCTGATCGCCTGTATAAGCATGAATTGTAGCCATGATACCTGTCTGAATCGGAGCGAAATCGTTCAGAGCCTTAGCCATAGGTGCAAGGCAGTTTGTTGTGCAGGATGCTGCAGAAATGATGTTGTCATCTGCTGTCAGTGTCTCGTGGTTTACATTATAAACGATTGTAGGAAGATCATTTCCAGCAGGAGCGGAAATAACAACCTTCTTAGCACCGGCATCGATATGAGCCTGTGACTTAGCCTTGGATGTATAGAAACCTGTGCACTCAAGAACTACATCTACACCAAGCTCTCCCCAAGGAAGATTGTGTGCATCTGCTTCTTTGTAAATCTTGATTGTCTTGCCGTTAACTGTGATAGAATCCTCACCAGCTGTTACTGTATCAGCGAATTCATATCTTCCCTGTGAAGAATCATACTTCAAAAGATGTGCTAACATCTTTGGATCTGTTAAATCGTTGATTGCAACAATTTCAGAACCTTCATGTCCGAACATCTGTCTGAAGGCAAGACGACCGATACGACCAAAACCATTGATTGCTACTTTTACTGCCATTTTAAGTTCCTCCTAAAATGATTTTTTAAGAATATAATTAGGTTGCTGTTACTTTATCTTGATTGACAAAATTTTATCAGCAACTCCTATTCTATCGAACTT
>JAGOGF010000149.1 GCA_017996845.1 Butyrivibrio sp. | reverse complement strand
CAATGGCTTTTATGACTTAGCCATTGCATATCAGTCAGTGCACGTCAACTATTGAAAGCGCCGTGTACCGAACGGTACGCACGGTGCTGTGAGAGGACGGCGGTTAATCACCGCCTCCTACTCGATTTATTTCAATGTGCGGCAATCATGTTCAGAATGGAAGCTTTCGGTACGACACCGACTGACTGCTGAATCACTTTACCGTCTTTGATCACTACCAGGGTAGGAATGCTCATAACACCGAATTTTCCGGCAAGTTCCGGCTGTTCATCTACATTTACTTTTCCCACTTTGGCATCGGTGGTTTCTTCAGCAATCTGGTCAACAACAGGAGAGAGCATTTTGCAGGGAGCGCACCAGCTTGCCCAGAAATCAAGCAATACGGGTTTGGAAGAAGAAAGCACTTCCTGAGAAAAGTTATCTTTTGTAATGGTAATAACTGACATAATATCCTCCATTTCTGCACCTTAAGGTGCATCGCAACGATTTTTTTTATGGTGGTTCTTGTTTACTGATAAGATGATTATATGCATTGCTTGAAAATTATTCTGTGACCAAATCACAAAATCGATGTTTTTTCTTTTGCAAGAAAATGATGGGTTAACATAATGTTGCAAGACAAAGAAAACAGGAATAAGATGATATGCGGTCAGTTATTTTTTTGATAAAATGATAGAGAAAGTATCGGCATACAATTGTGAACAAAATGCTGAATCGAAAATGCTTGCTGAAATTAGGAGGAAACAGAGATGAGTCTGCATGAAGAAAAGGCCAGAAATTTGTTTATGGAAGGATACAATTGCAGTCAGTCTGTTGTTCTGGCATTTTGCGACGATATGGGAATCAGCAAAGAAGCAGCACTTAGAATGTCATCTGCATTTGGCGCAGGGATAGGCGGGATGCGTGAAGTATGCGGAACAGTGAGCGGTATGCTTATGGTAATCGGCTTTTATTATGGTTATTCCGATCCTGGAAATTTTGAGGCCAAAAAAGAATTATATGCACGGGTACAGAAACTGGCAGACAGATTTGCAGAAGAAAACGGATCCATTATCTGCAGAGAACTTCTGCATTTGGACAAGGGAGTAAGACCGCAGGCACAGGAGCGGACTGCAGAATATTATAAGAAACGTCCGTGCCCGGAGTTGTGTGCCATGGCAGCAAGATTTGTGGATGAATATATGGAAGAGAATCCGATATGAGAGAGCAGACGGTAAAAGTCATTGTTGAAAACAGAGGAAGAGAATACACAATCTCTGCCAGACGGGGCAGGAGACTCTCTGATGTACTGCTTGAAAATGGGTTTGCATTGGAAACAGTCTGTGGCGGAAGCGGAAACTGCGGAAAATGCAAAGTGCATTTTATGACACAGGCACCCGCTGTTACCAATGCTGATTGCAAAAAACTGATGTCCGGGGAACTCCAGAATGGGGAAAGACTGGCCTGCATGGTATTGCTGCAAAGCGATTGCAGAGTGGAACTGCTGGATTTCGCTGAAACGGGAAAGTTTCTGATCCCGGATGTAATGGGATCAAAAACAGAAAAAACGCAGCGAAAAAGTAGCGAAGATCAGGGCGGACATTATGGTATCGGCATTGATATCGGAACAACCACACTTGCAGCAGCGCTGATCCGGATAGGGGAAAACAATCAATTTGCAGGCAAAGAAGTTTCGCTGAAAAAGGTATGTGATCGTATTCTGGCAGCAGAAACAGGACTGAATCATCAGCGCCGGTATGGCGCTGATGTTATTTCCAGAATTCAGGCAGCCCAAAGCGGATTGGCTGATGAACTCAGAAAAAGTATTACGGAAGATATCACGGAACTCATTCGGTTACTGCTTGATAAAAATGAAATACTGCCAAAGCGGCTGGAACATATTACAATTGCCGGGAATACTACAATGCTGCATCTGTTGCGGGGATATTCCTGTGATGATCTGGGGAAGTATCCCTACAAAGCGGTTTCTCTGAAACTGGAAGAACATGCGGTAAAAGAGGTTTTTCCGCAACTTTCAGAGGTGCCGGATACCTGCAGGATAACCATTTTACCCGGATTTTCAGCGTTTGTGGGAGCAGATATTTTATCCGGGCTGTATGCACTGGATACAGAATTCAGGGAGAAAAAAAATAAAATTCTTTTTCTGGATCTGGGAACCAATGGCGAAATGGCAGTTTGGACAGGGCAGAATATGATGGTAACATCAACAGCAGCGGGTCCTGTTTTTGAGGGTGGAGAGATCAGTCGCGGAACAGGTAGTATTCCAGGCGCAATCGCACATGTACACATTACTGCAGAGGGATGCAGCATATCTACAATCGGCAATGCTACACCCTGCGGAATATGCGGAACCGGGGTAATGGAGGCTGCGGCTGCATTATATAAAGCCGGGATTGCAGATGAGACAGGGCTTTTGGCGGAACCTTATTTTCAAAAAGGATATCCGCTCTATACGGATAAAAATGGGCAGAAAATATTTTTTACACAGCAGGATATCCGGAAAGTCCAGCTCGGTAAGGCTGCAATACGTGCCGGGATTGAAATCCTTTTGAAAAAGGCAGGCATCGAAACAAAGCAAATTACGCAGGTATATATTGCAGGCGGTTTTGGAAGTCAGGTTGATTTTGAAGCGATCCGGCAATTGGATTTGCTTCCGAATACACTGCTGTCAGATACGAAAATTGTCGGAAATACGTCACTTTATGGAACGCTTCGTTTTATGCTTGTTCAAAATGCAAAAGAGGAAGTCAATATGCTTGCGGAATGTGTATATGAAATAGCACTTGCCCAAAATCCGGAATTTGAAGAGCAGTATGTTGCACATATGAATTTTGAAAGTGAGGATGCACATGAATTGTGAGAGCTGTACAAATTATGTATATGATGAGGAAGATGAATCCTATAGCTGTATGGTAAATCTGGATGAAGATGAAATGTATCATTTTATAACCGGAAAATTTAAGGAATGTCCATATTACCGCTCAGATGATGAATACCGGGTTGTCAGAAAGCAAATATAAACGGCACAGAGCTGTGAAAAGGCTAGGGAGAATGAAAAATGGCGGAAGAACAGAATAAATCAAATGAAAAAGCTTCCGGGCTGCAGGAAGAAAATGATGAATATGCATATGAAGATCATGACAGGATCACGTCTGCAAGACTGAAGTTTGAAAGCGGAAGAATTGCCGGTGCAACGGCAGGTGCGCTTATGTATGCGGTGGGAATCAATGTTTTTGTTGTTCCGCTTGGACTGTATACAGGAGGAATGATGGGATATTGTCAGCTGATCCGCACATTTCTTTCGAGTTATCTGCATTTGATTCCGAGCACAATGGATATTGCAGGCATCATATATTACATAATGAATATTCCGCTTTTTATTTTGGCACAGAAAAAAATGGGTAAGCTTTATCTGTTGAAAACAGTGATCTGTGTTACAGAAGTTACCATTTTTCTAATGTTGATTCCGATTCCGCACAACACACCAATTGATGACAAACTGGCGTCGTGCCTGATTGCCGGAATTTTGAGCGGCGGAGGAATAGGCCTTATTCTGCGTATGGGCGCATGTGACGGCGGAATGGATATTGTCGGGATCCTGCTTTTGAGAAAATGGAAAGATTTTAGTGTCGGAAGACTGAGCCTGATTATGAATTTCATTTTATATGGCAGTATGTTGTTTATATTTAATATACAGACGGTGTTGTATTGCCTGATCTATGCATCAGTCAGTGCAGTCTCAGTTGATCAGGTACACTCACAGAACATTAATGTAGAAGTTCATATTATTACCAAGCATTGCTGCAGGGAAATGGAAGAAAAAGTTTTTTCAGAACTGGGAAGAGGATTGACCAGATGGCAGGCTATTGGAGCGTATACGGATGAAAATGAAGAAATGCTCTATGTTATTGTGAACAAATATGAAGTCAATCATTTGAAAAGAATTGTACACAGTTATGATCCCAAGGCATTTATTGTTGCCAATTCAGGAGTGAATGTAGATGGACATTTCCTGAAACATTTAAGCTGAGAAATAAAAACTCCGTTTTCTGATCCGGACAGGAATCATTATTCCTGCAGGACAAAGAAAACGGAGTTTTGATAAATCAGAACACAATAATCAGATTCAGTTTGTTTCGCGAGACTTCTGGTGCTTCAGGGAAGCTTCAACAAAGCCTTTAAATAAAGGATGCGGGCGGTTCGGACGGGATTTGAGCTCCGGATGCGCCTGTGTTGCAACAAAAAACGGATGCTGAGGAAGTTCGATCATTTCAACAATTCTGCCATCAGGAGAAATACCGCACAGTTTCATGCCATTCTCCGTTAAAATATTACGGTAATCATTATTTACTTCATAACGGTGACGATGCCGTTCGTGAATGGTCTCTTCGCCATACATTTCGTAGGCTTTTGAATTCTTATCCAGAATACAGGGATAGGAACCAAGTCTTAAGGTCCCGCCGATATCTTCAATACCATTCTGATCTGGCATGAGTGCGATGACAGGATGTGTGGTATCCGGGTTAAACTCGATGGAGTGGGCATCATTGTAACCAATGACATCTCTTGCAAATTCAATAATGGATAACTGCATACCCAGACAAAGACCCAGATATGGAATGTTGTTTGTCCGCGCATAACGGATGGCATGAATCATACCTTCAATTCCGCGGTCACCAAATCCGCCGGGAACCAGAACACCATCCACATCACTGAGCATTTCAGCAACATTTTCAGCGGTAACGGTTTCTGCATCAACCCATTTGATTTCCACTTCTGTATGATTGAAGATACCGCCATGCTTGAGTGCTTCTACAACACTGATATAAGCATCATGCAGCTGTGTATATTTACCGACGAGGGCAATGCTGACTTTATGATCCAGAGAATACAGGGTATCAACCATGGAAGTCCAGTCAGTCAGATCGGGCTCCGGACATGGGAGCTTGAGGCATTCACAGGCAACCTGCGCAAGATGTTCTTTTTCCATCATAAGAGGAGCTTCATACAGATATTTCAAATCCAGATTCTGTAATACATGATTGTTTGGCACATTACAGAATAAAGCAACTTTGTCACGCATATCCTGATCCAGTTCCATCTCGCTCCTGCAGACAATGACATCCGGCTGAAGTCCCATTCCCTGCATGGTCTTTACTGCGGCCTGGGTAGGTTTTGTTTTCAGTTCTTCTGAGCAGCGCAGATAGGGAATCAGAGATACCAGAATCAGCATCGCATTCTCACGACCGACTTCATGCTGGAACTGACGAATCGCTTCCAGAAAAGGCTGGCTTTCGATATCACCTACAGTGCCGCCGACTTCAATAATGGCGATACGTGTATCATTATCCGTAAAATTGCGATAAAAGTGGCTCTTGATCTCATTTGTAATATGCGGAATAACCTGCACGGTACGTCCGCCGTAATCACCACGACGTTCTTTCTGCAGGACGGACCAGTATATCTTACCGGTAGTTACATTGGAATTCTTGTCCAGATTCTCGTCAATGAATCGTTCATAGTGACCAAGATCCAAATCGGTTTCGGTTCCGTCATCCGTAACGAATACTTCACCGTGCTGAATCGGGTTCATGGTTCCGGGATCAATGTTAATATAAGGATCAAATTTCTGCATAGTCACCTTATAACCGCGGGCCTTCAGCAAACGCCCAAGTGAAGCAGCGGTGATTCCCTTACCGAGTCCGGAAACAACACCACCTGTTACGAATACATATTTCACTGCCATCGTATGTTCCTCCTAAACATATC
>JAGOGF010000148.1 GCA_017996845.1 Butyrivibrio sp. | reverse complement strand
GATCAGAACAAGCATGGTGTGGGACTACTTTTTACCCACAGATGTGCACGAAGCCTCATTTATATTATACTTATATTATATATAGCAGCATCCGGGTAACCGCTTTCATTTGACCCTGGCAGGCTGTATCAATAAAGGACTGAAGGGGTGGATGAATGAAGTTCAGGCAAAATCTGGATCCCAAATATACAAGGGTATCGTTTTATGTTGTCATAACGTTTATGATGATGTATCTGCTGATGAAGATTGCAGATAATATCGGGGGAATCTTCTCTGCAATAGGAAACGGTCTTAACTGGCTGAATGTACTGATGAAACCCCTGGGATGGGGATTTGTGATATCTTATCTGCTCTTTCCCGTTACGGAGTTCTGGGAAAAACGGTTGCAGCATCTGAAGATATTCGAAAAGAAAGGCAAATCAGCAAGAGGCGTTTCGGTTGCCATTACTTCTATCATAGCACTTGTTGCGATTGTCATATTACTCTCTGTTATCATATCAACGGTTACCAGCAGTATCCAGGTGATCAAGATCAGTGATCTGGAGGATATGATTGCATCGCTTGCAGCGACCATGAACAGTTTTTACGAAACAGTGAGCAGACAGCTCTCCCAGTTAAATATTTCTTCTGATCAGGTAAATGCATATCTGAAGAATATTGGAGATTTCATTGCAGAATGGTTCAAGAATATCGGGAGTGGCTTACAGAACAGTATCTATCATCTGAAAGACTTTTTCACAAATGCGCTGTTTGCTGTCATTTTCGGCATATATTTTATGTTGGATGGCAAGAGTCTGATGCGCTACTGGAATAGGGCACTGAAAGCATTTTCCTCCAAGAAATTTGATCGTATCTTTCATATGCTGGCGGCAGATGCGGATGCTGTGTTTTCAGGATATGTAAGAGGACAACTCATTGATGCGCTTTTTATGATGGTATCTGTCAGCGTTTCCTTATCACTTGTGGGAGTGCGATTTTCTGTTATTATCGGTATTCTGACAGGAATCGGTAATCTGATTCCATATGTTGGCCCCTTTGTAGCCTATATTTCAACGATCCTGGTCTGCATTCTGAACGGGGACTGGAAGAGACTTCTGATTGCGCTGATTGTTTTGCTGATTCTGCAGACAATAGACGGTAATGTGATCAATCCGAAACTGCTGAGTGCCAATATCAGTATCCATCCGATGCTGGTCATAGCATCCCTTATTATCGGAAGTGCAATTGGCGGAATCATCGGAATGCTTCTGGCAGTCCCGGCGGGTGCATTTTTGAAGATTCAGTTCGAACGTCTTGTGAATTATCTTATGAAAAATCGTCATATCGAAGAGGAAGAAACGACAGGAGCGGATCAAAGTCCGGAGAATGCGGCGCAAAAACCGGAGCGTTCAGAGACACGGTAAGCCGTTTGGAAATGGAGTAGGTAATGAGTGAAAAACAGTACAAAAAGGCCAATGCAAGGGCTTTTGTAGTTAATAACATTATTCTTGCAAGTATTTTTTTGCTGGTGCTGGCAGGTGGCATCAGCAGCGGATTTACAGTTATCACAGTCATAGAACTGGCTGGCTGCATTGCGGGATACGGACTTGCCCTATTCGGCAGGGTCAGGGCAGGTGGCAAAAAGGCCGGTGCAATCATGATTATGGGCGGTTCATCTATAGTCTTTTTTCTGGTTATGATACTGCAGAACAACATTGTATATATTCTGTTTGGACTCACAGTACTTTTTTCCAGCATGGTGTATCTGAATCTGAGAATTGTTTATTCAGGCGAAACAGTTATCATAACAGCATATGTGATTTCGATCATTCGGATTCTGATGGAAAGAAAGTTTACGGGAACAGATTATATCTATACGATTGTTCTGGTACTCTCCGGGATTGCTGCAGCAGAGAGTGTAAAGCTTCTGATTCGGTTTAATGAGGAGAATAATACGGTCATACAGGATAATTATGAAAAGCAGAATCTGACTGGAATAAAAATGACAGAAGTTGCAGGAGAGATCTCTTCTCTTTTTGAAAAAGCCAAAGAAAATATGGATAATTTGCGCGGTGTCATAGAATCCAATCATTCCGGGATGCAGAATATTGCAACCAGTATGGAAAGTACTGCGCTGGAGATTACGGATCAGGCAACGAAATGTCAGGAGATACAGGAGCATGCGCAGGCAACCGAAGAAAAGCGTGTGCAGATGGTTCAGGCTTCTCAAAATGCCAGGAATACAGTAGCGGAAGGCAAACAGACAATTCAGCAGTTAAAGGAACAGGCAGCAGGGGTGGAAGCAGACAGCCAGGTGACTGTAGAATCTACCAGAGCAGTGCTGGATAAAGTCAGAGAGGTCCAGAATATTGTGGGAGCAATTCTTACAATTTCCAAACAGACAAATCTGCTGGCTTTGAATGCATCGATTGAAGCGGCACGTGCAGGATCCGCAGGGGCAGGATTTGCAGTTGTTGCAGAGGAAATCAGGCAACTGTCGGAACAGACCAATGCCGCATCAGCAGAAATCAGCAGGATTATTGCAGAACTGACAACGGATGCGGATCATGCAATGGACAGCATAGACAGAACAGTTGTTTCCGTGCAGGAACAGAATGGCATGATCAGTACCGCACAGCATAATTTCGTGGAAATTCACGATAATGTGTCAGAACTGATTGAACGGTTCAGTGAAATTGGAGAGGAAATGAAAGCAATTGTTGCTTCTACCTCAGTGATCAATGACAACATATCCAGTTTGTCGGCTACCAGTGAGGAAGTAGCTGCGCTTTCCAGTGAAGGACTGACTTCTTCCAATAAGGCAGTTATGCAATTTGCAGATTTTGATCGGACACTATCAGGAATATATGAACAGGCAGAAAAACTCAGGATGATGCAGAATGGATGATCTGACACAGAGTTGGAGAGACGAATGAATCTGACGGCAATTTATATTGCAAATGCATTGGGAGTATCTGCACTTTTTACTGCACTGATCTGTAACAGAGCAATTATGAAGAGCAGCAGACATGATTTCCGTATTTTGAAGATCATACTATTTGTGACAACGATCGCATGTATTTTGGATCCGATTGTATTTACGGTAGACGGACATGCAGGGCTGTTCATGCGGCTGATTAATATAATCGGGAATACCTATGAGTATCTGGGGAATATCTGGGTCAGCATGTTATGGATTGATTTCCTCAAATATCATCTGTACGGGGATGTAATCAGAATGCGTAAGAAAGTCAGATATGAGTCAATTCCTGCCGGCATTATGACAGCAGCATTGGCTGTAAATCTGTTTTATCCTTTTGCATTTTATATAGATGCCTCCAATACCTATCATCGACTACCTGGGGCATGGTTATTTGTTGCCTTCATGGTAATTTCTCTTATATACAGTGTGGCAGTATATGAAAATTATAAGAGAGTAAACGGGCATGTTCGTTTTTTCCCGGTTGGCATGTTTCTGATCCCGATTCTGATCGGTTTTCTGGCACAGGAATTTCATTACGGAATTTCAACCTCCTGGCCTGCAGTTGCGATCGCACTTTGTGGCCTGCTGATGAGCCTGCAGAATGAAATGGCATATGTGGATAATCTGACCGGAATACTGAATCGTTCCTATCTGTTTAATACAAAAGTATACGAAGATATGGCCGGTGCGATTATGATGGATGTGAATCATTTTAAAGATATAAACGATCAGTTCGGTCATGATTCAGGGGATAAGGTATTGCAGGAAATCGCATCCATATTACAACGGGTTTCGCTTGACTATGGCTTTGCGGTGCGTTATGCAGGAGATGAGTTTCTGGTATTCAGCAGAGATGGCAGTAACAGGACGCTTAAGGAGATTCAGGATAAGATTAATGCAGAACTCGAAGAACTGCGGCAGGTAGAAAACCGGTCATACGAAATATCGCTGTCTTTCGGGCTGGGTACATTTATTCCGGAAAGAGATAATATTGATGATTTCATTCGGATACTGGATGAAAATATGTATGCTGATAAGAAAGAATATTACAGAAAACATGCGGAACTCAATCGCAGGAAACTGGACAGATAAAAAGAAAATTGGCGGATAGAAAAGCAGCTGCATACAACCCCGAAAGGATGTATGCAGCTGCTTATTTTAGGATAATCAAATCTTATATTTCTTCAGGTCATTCTGGAAATTATGAATCATTCCTTCAAAGACACTCATCTGTGTGGTCAGTTCCTGAATGTGATCGACATAAATTGCCACATTGGAATTGGCTTCCTGTGTGGAAGCGGAATTTTCTTCTGCAATTGCGGCAAGGGACTGTAAGCTGTCAAAAAGAGATGAAATGTGAGTTGCCTCAGTCTTGAGCGATTCGGAAGTATGAACCAGCAGCAGCGATACCGCATTCAGATTTTCATTTGAAAGTGCAGAAGTTTCCACGGACTGCTTCAGGTTGCCATTTTCACGTTCCAGAACATCATATTGGGAATTGATACCCTCAACAACCCCACCGATATTGGCAACAAAACTGGTCAGATTGTTATTGATATCCGATACAGCCTGATTGGTGTCAGTAGAAAGCTTACGGATTTCTTCTGCGACAACAGAAAATCCTTTTCCGGCTTCTCCTGCACGGGCCGCTTCAATCGAAGCATTCAGCGCAAGCAGATTGATGTGGTTGGCGATGGAAGATACAATCGTTACAATCTGTGTGATTCCTTCCGCCTTTTCCCGCAGGTCATAGGCACTGTCCTTAATATCACCGAATTTCTTGAGTATCAATCCGATTTCGGATGCGGTATGGGTAACACTGGAGAAGCTGTTATCGATATCGTTTACGGCAGCCTCGATCTTGTCCTTATTGTCTTCACTTTCGGTTGCAATCCCATTCAGACTGGCAATGCTGTCAGTAATGACTGAAACAGACTTTTCGGTATCTTCAGCCTGCGTGGTTGCAGCAGTGGAAAGCATATTCAGAATATCTGTAATATCCGAAGAAGCGGAACTCATCGTGGAAGCAATGGTAGTGACAGAAGAATTAAATGTGGACATTTCATCCACCATGGAATTGAAATTGATAAAATCCTTCTGCGTATTGCGTTTGATTTTGTTGAGTGCGTGCATCAGATCTTCGTACAGATCAGAGGTTTTCAGATGGACGGATTCCACATAATCACCTTCACCAAGTCGGCTGATCTCATTTATAATTGTTTTTTCCGGCATACGGAAAAGTTTCTCCGTAATACTGACGAGCAGAAATGTTACAACAGCAATTATCAACGACAGAAACACATTATGGAGTATGGGAAATGTAACAAGTCCCAGAAGAACACCATTTAACAGTCCCATTTTAATACTGACAGAGTGAATAAATCCGAGAGAAGTGATCCGGTTAAATGGATAGGATTTTATGGTCTGAATTTCTTTTTCAAAAGTCAGATCAAAATCAATATGATCTTTTTGTGCATTGACAACTTCAATTCCGATATTCTCATGGAAACGATCTGCAACGCCGTGCAGCAGCCCGTTCAGGTAATCACCCATTCCTCTGGGGGAACGATAGGTGAATCTTGCTTTATGAGAACTGAGCGGAGTCATATCCAGAACCGGCGGAGTTGCTCCTTTGAAATGCTTCATGACAATTGCATGTACGTCATTCATGGATTTCAGAAACTGATAGGCAGATTCATGTCTGAAAAATCCGGGATAATTCTTGTTAAATGTCTTGATATTCTCCTGTCCCATGATTTCCCATATTTCTTTATGGTCTTTACCAACCTTTTTGCCGACTGTATCGACAATACCGGTTGCAACAGAATCAGGAACATCTTCCAGTGGTGAAAAAATACGATTGACCG
>JAGOGF010000036.1 GCA_017996845.1 Butyrivibrio sp. | reverse complement strand
ACTTGGCTCCTGGGGAGTATCTGTTTTTTTTATGTTATCCGGCTTTGTTCTGGTGTACAGTTATTATGAACGCCTGCCTTCGCTTTCTGTTAAACCGTTATCCGCCCTGCGTTTTTCTTTTCATAAACTTGCGCGCCTCTATCCGCTTTATCTTATTATGCTCGTACTGAGCATTCGCTTTGGGCAGCTTCTTACCTACAACCGTTATGAGCTGATCCGTTTCGGACTGAAATTTCTTGCAAATGTCACGATGATGCAAAGCTGGGTTCCCCTAAGTGATTTCTATTACTCCTTTAACACTTTATCCTGGTACCTTTCTGATATGTTGTTTCTATATCTGATATTTCCGCTCATTCTGCACTTTATGCACCATTATCGGCATGGCAGAAGTGCCGTTTTTACCATATTGATTGTATTTTCTGTTCAGACTTTTTTTGCCTTTTTCACACGAAATATGTCCCCGCTTCCGACTTCTGCCTATCCGTTTAATCACTGGGTAACTTATGTTTTTCCGCTGTTTCGTGCAGGTGATTTTATCATAGGCTGCAATCTTGGATATCTTTTTCTCAGGTACCGGGATCTGTCTTTTGGAAAATTTGCAACTGTGGTGGAAGGTCTTGCGCTTCTTCAGATCCCGGCGTTTATTCTGTTTGAAAATATGTATATTGCCCATGCGGGAACGCAGTGGTGGAGCGAAACTCTTCTCATGATTCCCTTCAGTATGTTTCTGATCTATACGTTTGCCTGCAGCAGCGGTCGTATTTCTTCATTTCTTGCCTCCTGCAAACCGCTTCTGATTCTTGCTGACCTTAGCCCGTATGCATATCTGATCCATTTCATTGCTTTTCGGGAAATCTTTCATCACATAAGTGGGGATATGTCCCGTATACCTGCCTTATGCATTACGATTATTATTGTATTTGCAATTTCATTATCAGGCGCGATTGTGTACAAACATTTCATTTATAAGCTTTTGCATTTATCCGCAAGCTAAAATATTTATTATAAAGTCTGACAATATTTTTTATACACTTTTCACAATAATATCTGCAGCATTTATGTCTTTCCGTTTTAATATCATGTGATATTTTCCTGTTTTCGTTGTGTTTTCGCCTATTTTGATCAAAATAATTATTTTGGTTTATTTTGACCTTTTATCGTACATTGTTTGACAGATTGACGCAGAATTGATATGATGCGTCAGTATTCGAAAACACACCATACTTACTGTTATATCTTTCACATCATCGAAATTCCATGCACGATGTGAGCCTTTTTCTCAACTGATTCATCTATCTTTTGCATTTCCATTCTTGTGGAGCAATCCGTGCTTTCCGGCATGCCATGAACAGGAAAAAAGCCTTTTAACAGTTTGGGACCGGTGTAACGGCAGAAAAACAGTCAGAAAAAAAGAGTATACTTCATATCATGTCCTCAGGATGTATTTTACGGATGATATCCGCACTGCATTCTTTGGACAGGCATATGCTGTATACTCTTTTTATTTTTTCTGCGTCAGGCACCTGTAATGCCATCAGAGATTTTATCTTTCTGCTCGCATCGGATTATGCAGAAAATCTTCATAAGTAAGACGAATACCTTCCTCCAGCTCCGTATGATAAGTCCACCCGAGCTTTGTTGCCTTTGATACATCAAGAAGTTTTCTGGGCGTTCCATTCGGCTTGCTGCTGTCCCAACGGATTTCTCCCTGATAACCAACTGCTGCCGCAACCTTCTCTGTCAGCTCTCTAATTGTAAGTTCCTTGCCGCTTCCGGCGTTTACTGTTTCATTCCCACTGTAGTGATCCATCAGAAATACACAAAGATCTGCAAGATCATCCACATACAGGAATTCACGAAGCGGACTGCCGTCTCCCCAACAGGTTACATATGGAAGGTTCTGCTCCTTCGCTTCATGGAAGCGTCTGATCAATGCTGGCAATACATGGCTGTGCGTGGGATGATAATTGTCATTTGGACCATATAGATTTGTCGGCATAACAGAAATATAATCGGTACCATACTGCCTGTTCAGGAATTCACAATATTTTAAGCCTGAAATTTTGGCAAGTGCATAGGCTTCATTCGTTTTCTCCAGTTCCGAAGTCAGAAGACAGCTTTCCTTCATTGGCTGCGGCGCCATACGGGGATATATGCAGGAGCTCCCCAGAAATTCCAATTTTTTACATCCGTTCTGCCAGGCGGCATGGATCACATTCATTTCCAGAATCATATTATCATACATAAAATCCGCAAGGGCTTCTTCGTTTGCTGCAATGCCTCCGACTTTTGCTGCTGCAAGGAATACATATTCCGGTTTTTCCTTTGCAAAAAAATCTTCGACCTCATCCTGCCTGCACAAATTTAACTCCTTATGTGTACGCATAATAATATTGGTATATCCCTTTTTTTCGAGCTGCCTTACAATTGCAGAACCAACCATTCCGCGATGTCCTGCAACATATATTTTTGCATCTTTTTCCATCATTTTCCTTCTTTCCAGGCGATCAGATCCGGTTCGCCGCTTCTTTTCCGGCAAGTTCACGATCATGTTCCGCCATAATCCTAACCAGATCTTTATAGGACGTTTTCTGCGGATTCCAGCCAAGTACTGTTTTGGCTTTGGTCGGATCTCCCCATAGATTATCAACATCTGTAGGACGCAGCCATTCGGCATTCACACAGACCAGCATCTTACCGGTCTGTGCATCATACCCTTTTTCATCTGCTCCCGTGCCTTCCCATCGAATGGAAATTCCATTTGCCTGAAATGCTCTTTCCGTAAAGTCACGTACTGTATGCTGCACTCCTGTTGCAATTACATAATCATCCGGCTGCTCCTGCTGCATAATCAGCCACATACACTCTACATAGTCTTTGGCATAACCCCAATCCCGTTTGGAATCCAGATTACCCAGTTCAACATGATCCTGCAAACCTTCTGCAATACGACCTGCTGCCAGTGTAATCTTTCTGGTTACAAAATTTTCTCCGCGGCGTTCTGATTCATGATTGAAAAGAATGCCATTTACAGCAAACATGCCATATGCTTCCCGGTATTCCCTGATCATCCAGAAACCATACTGCTTGGCAACCGCATAGGGACTGTACGGATGAAAAGGGGTTGTCTCTTTCTGCGGCAGTTCCTCAACCTTACCATATAACTCTGAGGTAGATGCCTGATATACTTTTGTTTTACCTGTCAGTCCAAGAATCCGCACAGCTTCCAGAATCCTCAGCACACCGATTGCATCTACATCTCCCGAATATTCCGGTGCATCAAATGACACCTGCACATGTGACTGTGCCGCAAGATTATAGATTTCATCCGGACTTACCTCCGCTATGATACGAATCAGGGATGAAGAATCTGAAAGATCGCCGTCATGAAGTGAAATAGCAGCAGCTGTTATCAGATGATCTATTCTTGCTGTGTTGGAGATGGAAGCACGGCGCGTAATTCCATGTACCTCATAGCCCTTCTCAAGCAAAAACTCTGCCAGATAGGAGCCATCCTGACCTGTAATTCCTGTTATAAGTGCTTTTTTTACCATATCAATAACCATACCTTTCATTGTATACTCGGTTGTCTGTTTTACGGTTCGCATTTTTACTTTTCTTTTTCACAGATTTTCATGCATTTCTTAACTGTCAGTTTATTATATCTCTGAATGATTGCCTTTTTAATAGATAAAATTGAATTTTTATAGCATTATATTGACTTTTATGTTATATCTGAAATATGGATAATTTTCTTTTTCACGGAAACCTTGTTTCTACCAATCGAATTCTTTATACCCCTTCTGCTTTTGCCAAGAGCAGCCTGATCCATCTGCAGGAAATCGGGACATTAAAAGCACAGAAACCACATACAAGCAGGCGCCAGAATCTTTCATCCTATCTGTTCTTTATTATTATTTCCGGATCCGGAACACTTACATACGATGGAATTTCATATCCGCTGCATATGGGAGACTGTGTCTTTTTGGATTGCCATAAACCTTATTCTCATACGGCGTCTCCTCAATTGTGGCAGCTTAAGTGGATTCATTTCCATGGCCCGAATATGAGCAGCATCTATGACAAATATGTTGAAAGAGGCGGGCGTCCCGTCTTCCATCCCACCTCCTTTTCCGAATATGAATATATTCTGGATCATATGTATAAAATTGCCTCTTCAGAGGATTATCTGCGCGATATGCGCATATATGAACAGATTACATCCCTGCTGACATTTCTGATGGAAGAGAGCTGGCATCCTGAAAATAATGGAAAGATTTCTCTGAAACGAAAAAACCTGCAGGATATTAAGGATTATCTTGACCGGAATTTTGCCGACAAAATTATTCTGGACAACCTTGCTGAGAAATTTTATATCAACAAATTCTATCTGACACGCATTTTCCGTGATCAGTTTGGCATTACTGTAACAAATTATATTTTACAGCTGCGCATCACGCACGCCAAACAGCTGCTGCGCTTTACCGATCTGACCATAGAGGAAATCAGCCGTTCCTGCGGATTTCCGGATGCCAATTATTTTTCACGTATGTTTCGTAAAATCGAAGAAACAACTCCGGGAAAATATCGCAAATCATGGTCGCATTAGATCATTCTGCCGCTGAAGAGTTAAATCCATCTGCAAGGTTTTTTCCCCGTAATTCAATCTTCTTTTTTGCCGGAACGGAAGGAAAAGGTGAATAACCGGTCTGATCCCCTGTTGCAGGATAATAAAACGTAATACCGGATATCGTATAGGGCTTTACCTCATACTGCAGATAATCTTCCTGTTTGAATAAATATTTCATATCGATATGCGGAACTTCCTGACACAGGAGCATAGCACTTTTATACGCCAGAAACAGAACGATCACTATTGAAATGAATTGGTACATTCGAACAGAAACGTCGGCCCTGACTCTGTGCTGCGCACACACAATCACTCTATATCCCATCAGAGCCGCCGGGAACAGAATGAAAAGGCTTCCATACCTGATCAGCGGCGCACTGAAAAACCAAAATAAAAGTGCAAGATATAGAATCATTTCAATAAACAGAAAATCACCAAGTGTGACCATTCTGATATGATCCAGGAGGATAATCTTATCTGCTTTCCCGTTTATTCTTGTATCTTTGGTTCGTATCACTATAATCCAGAAAGCAAAAAGTACACCTAAGCACAGCAACGAAACAATGTCTGCGATCAACATAATCTGATTGATTTTCCCTGCTCTCTCAAACCAGGCCGGTACCCACGCTCTTAACGGCTCTGCGTACCTGTTCACATCTGTATATCCCCTGCCATAAACAGCAATTTCTCTCGCATCATACTTCGCAGTGCCAATCGGAATTTTCCATGAAAAATGAAACAAATCCAACGCTGTAAAAGGATAAATCAACCAGCCTGAAAGAATTACGTTTCTGATCAAAAAAGGAACAATCGTCAGCAGCCCTGCCAGAAAAGAATATACTGTTATCCTGATATATGCTTTCCTTTTTCTCTGTATCATCATGATAATCGGTTTGACAGCCAGAAGCAGAAACGGTGCAGCAGAAAGTTTCAGTGTTACCGCATATACCGCTGCAATACACAGAAAGATATAGGGAACAACCGATTTCTCGTGATTCAAATCAAGGTCAAGCCATTGTATTATGATATAACATAACAACGTAATAACAAAATAATCCGAAGCCGGAGATACGATTTCATCAAATATTGTAAAAAGATAATAAATAGCGACAATTCTTGCAGCATCCGGCAATGTTGTTTTCTTTCTGCGCCTGATATTTTTCAGATCCACACACTGCCACGCAAGCAATAACGCAAAATACCCGGCAAGCGTATGATAAGACTGTCCGCCAAGGAACGCAAAACTGTATAGTGCAGACAATGGAAATGCAGCACTGTTATAGGCAAGCCTCACATGCAGATTTCCAAGTCCCTTTACTACACCATAAGATTCTATCCAATGTATTGCCTGTGCATGGTAAAGCCCTGTGTCATAATGCATGATGCCATGAGATGTCCCATATGCAAATAACAAAAAGATACTACAATACAACCAGAAACTTCTGGTAGAAAAAAGGGTCTCCCAAAACCTTCGACCTTCCGTTAATATTTTCCTGATTTGAAAAGCGCAAAGAAATGCTGCTGCCAGAAACAAAATAACATTTGCAGACAGTCCAACTTTTCCAAAAATGCTGAATATCTGCGCATACAGTGTTACCGTTATTATTCCGGCTATCAGATAATTTTCCTGAAAATGAACTGCATAAGGATAGGTTCTGTCTCCTCTTCTGCTTTGCATCCGCGCAACGCCAGTCAAAGAATTCAGCAGACTATATCCAATTATATAAGTTGTTCCAATCACATAGAGCCAGATCAGTATGACACTCAGCATACCGTATTCTCTCCCCGGAATTCATTTTTTACAGCATAATCGCACAGACAGCAAATCCAACAAGAATTCCGAGGATTGCTCCCATACATACCTGCAGTGGTGTATGTCCGACAAATTCTTTCAGTTTATCCTCAACAGGCATTTCCTTACCCATATCTGTGAAAAAATCCATCATACTGTTCAGAACCTTTGCCTGAATACCGGTCTCCCGTCTGACACCCATTGCATCATGCATAACAATCAGTGCCAGTATCCCTGCCAGTGCAAACTGATAACTCCCAGCTCCATAATTGATTCCGGTCGATGTAACAAGTGCCATAACAGTAGCTGAATGTGAGCTTGGCATTCCGCCGTCTCCTACCATTCGTTCCGGTACAAATGACTTTGTCACCCACATATGTATCAGTGTCTTAAGAATCTGAGCAATGACCCATGCCCAGAACGGTGCCATCAAAATCTCATTATGCACCATATCACTCAAAAAAGTCATTTATATACCCCCTATTTTTTGCTGAAAAATCATTCAAAGTATAAAATCCTTCATATATGCTTGAATTGCATCATGCCAATCTGCAAATTGATACCCGCCTGTAAGTTTAAGCATGTAATTCTCCAGAATGGAATACTTCGGACGTGGCGCAGTTGTAGGATTCATACTGGCATACTCCTCTGTTGATACATGGTTTACCCGCGTTCCGACTCCCGCATTACGGAATATCTCTTCCGTAAAATCTGCCCAGCTGCAGGATCCTTCGCAAGTACCATGAAATAACCCATAGTTATCTGTAGAAAGCAGACCATGAATAGCTCTGGCCAGTTCTGCTGTACTGGTAGGTGTTCCAAGCTGATCCTCTACAACACTGATCGTATCATGCGTTTCAGAAAGCTTCATCATTGTTTTTACAAAATTTTTACCATCTCCATACAGCCATGCAGTGCGAATTGTATAAAACTGCTCCGCAAACTGTGCAACAAACTTTTCACCTGCCAGTTTTGATTTTCCATACATACTGACCGGCCCTGTATGGTCAAATTCAATATACGGTTTTGTACCATTTCCTTCAAATACATAATCTGTTGAAATATGAACAAGTCTTGCCTTATTTTGTGTTGCAGCAATTGCCAGATTTCTCGGTCCGATTGCATTGATCTTATAGGAAAGATCAATATCCTTCTCCTGTTTATCAACAGCTGTATAAGCTGCACAATTTATAATTGCATATGGTTTTATTTCAGCAGCAAATTCTGTAACTGCATCTATACTTGTAATATCAAGTGGGTGAATTCCTTCTCCTTCTGCCACATCTGTGTTAACCAGCTCATACTCATTTTGCATTCCAAGTTCAATGTTTACAGCTCTGCCAAGCTGTCCATTGCATCCTGTAACAATTATTTTTTTCATCTTCTGTTTTTCCTCCATTGTAAAACCTTTAATAAAAACGGACGGCTCCGCGCCGTCCGTCAAAATTATTTCTGGTATTTGACAACTTCACCATTTACCTTAAACGTATTATCCTCTTCAATTACGAATATCATTGTTCTGCCGGTATTGACCGTAATTTCTTTTCCATTATCGTCATAAAATCTTGTTGGAGAATAGTCAGGTTCTGTATTTCCGATTGCTTCTTTTTTCCATGTCACATGAATCATTTTGCCCTGCGTGATAAAATAACCATCCCGTGTCGTATCATGCATCTGAAAGGCAAGATAACCATGGTCGTCACGGACCTCATAATAGGCACGTTCAATCAGAATATTGGAAAAACTCAATTGTTCTTTGGTCTTTGCATCTATCTGTTTGGCACCATATAAAGTCTTATAATAAAGATGATCATCCTGATTATACTTCAGTGCTGATTTTGTTACCGGATAGCAGCCTGCCATATCAATATCCGTAGCATCTACGGCATCTGTATAGGCCGAAAGTGTATTGGGATCACTTTCATTTGCAAACTGGAAATGAGATTGTCCATAGTAATATTTCCTGTGTTCAAGCTGAAAACCTGCTGTTTTTGCAGCAGCTACAACATGTTTTCCATCTGTAAATGCTGTATGCTCCGAGGTACTCCCTGCAGGCACACGATAAAATGCCCCATACGCAGAACCCATTACGCCTCCTACACCATTCATGTTTTCAACATCCGATCTCGTCAATATATCTTTTACATACAATTCCGGACCGCCAAAATGAATAATAATCGGATCATATTCCAACGCAGCATATACAAAGTAATCACGAATACTTCTGATATTTCCAATTCGTTCAAGGCTCTGCCAGTTTTCCAGGATTCCCATCTGGCGGCTCATGCTTCCTTCTTCCATAATCTCATAAAAAACAGCTACATTGCTCAATCCATACTGCGGCTGTGCTTCTTTATTAATGGGATACATTACTGCAAGCGGCCTTGTATCTGCCACAGCTTCATCTTCCCATTCGTTTGTAAATGGACTTCGTACCATTCCTTCTGCCGGTGGTACATCATCCGAAGCTGCTGTAGCAGCAGTATCAGACGCACTTGTCTCCTGTGTTGATTTCACAATTTTCTCTGCACTGATTCCAGTAACTGAATCATCACTTTTCCCACATCCGAATATCATTGCCGCTGTCAATGCAGTCAACAGGATAACCTGCAGTTTTTTCATAACAAAAATCCTCACTTTCAATTCTTTTTCTTATTCTCCCAATCCACTTTCCACGGCACTTACCAATGCTTCAAGTGCCTCCTTTTCATCCGGACCGTTACAGGTAAATTCAATTTCGTCACCGCTTTTAACACATGCTCCCAAAACGCTCAAAACACTTTTTGCGTTTGCCGTGCTCTCACGAAACTGAAATGTAATTAAAGATTTATATTGCATAGCCACTTTACAAAGAATACCAGCAGGTCTTAAGTGCAGACCTGTCGGATTCTTTATGACTACTTTCTGGCTGACCATTTCTTTTCCTCCTGCTCTTTACATTTCGACTTACTCAGATGCATTACTGTTTGCCGAAGCTGCTTCGCCTGACTTTCCGTTTCCCGTTAATTCAACCGAAACACTGACGATTTTATCTGCTGTAACTCCATCCGGAAGTGTAAAGGTCACAAGTTCCTTATATGTACCTTCTTTCAGTTCAGATCCATTATCTGTCAAGCTGCTCAGATCAATAGTCCCTGTAATATCCGATGGTTTAACTGCACCAATTACCGTATTCAATCCCTGAATTTCCAGCGGAACCATACTATCTGTATTTACAGCATTATCCTTGACAATTGCCGTAAATCCATCCGGAATGTTCTGTAATGCTATCTGGCTCAGCGGAATCTCAAGTGTTTCTTTTCTGATCGGTTCAATATACACTACAACAGAAACAACTCCATTAAAATCATCATCGCCAAAACTGATTCCGCTTGGAAGATAATGATCCAGATCAATTGTTGTCTCCAAATCTGATCTTAATCCACTTACATCCAGTTTATCATCTGTTATTTCAATCGTCTCTATTCCCTGAAGTGCACTGCTCTTTCCTGCTATCAGTATCTTATCCGGTGTACTTTCTATTTTGCCGGTGAGCATATAGCCATCTGCAGGTTTCCCTTTCAGGGTATAATGCAGGGTAACATATTTATCCTGTAAAATCTGAACATTAACCCGGACAGAACTGATATTCATCTGAATGGAATCGTTATTAATCACCTTCCCATTTGCGTCATAGAGTTTAATATCAGCATCGGTCCCAATATTGGAAGTAAAACCTGTTACATCCACATCGACTGCTGCACTGTTCACTTTCTGAATTACGGACTCCGGACCTGTGATCCGAATCATATTCTGTTCTGTAGATACATCGCCTATAATATATCCATCTGAAAGCGTCCCTGATGTTGTAGCCTGCAGCGGAAGTGTCGCTGTTTTCTTCTTTTCAATATTCAGTTTGAGTGTGTCAATACTGCCACTGATATTGTCAATTTCGTTGCTGTACTTATTGACAGACAACTGAATATTGACTGTGTTTCTGCTCGTAAGGTCATTTACATCTGCAACTGCAACAATATTTTCTTTTGAAAAAGAATCTGCAATAGAGCGTGGTGCCAGAACCGTCACCGTACTGATCACATCCGTATTATCGACAACTTCATAAACGTCTCCCGCATCTGTAATCAGACTTGCATTTTTTATGGTAACGGGAACATTTCCAAAACGTACTGCCACAATCGGATTATTAATATTCGTTACCAGAAACCAGAGTACTGCAGCAAAAATCAATGACGCAAGCTTCAGACCCCAGTTGGCTGTTAATCTGAATTTTCTCATTTTGCCTTTCCTCTCCGTGTTGATTTATGCCTGTGTTCTTCTGTCGGTTTGTTCTGTATCTGCCTGAGTCGTTCCTTCAGTCTGTCACTGTCAACTCCGCGTTCCAACTCGCCGCCATATGCCACACTGATTTTTCCGGTCTCTTCGGAAACGATCAGAGTCAGGGAGTCCGTTGCTTCCGACACGCCTACGCCTGCACGATGTCTTGTTCCAAGTTCCTTTCCAAGCTCCATGTTATCTGATAACGGCAGGTAGCAGGTCGCTGACGTGATTCTGTCCCCTCTTATGATAACTGCACCATCATGAAGCGGTGTATTATGTTCAAAAATATTGATCAGCAGCTGGCTGGTAACAATTCCATCCACATCAATACCGGTCCGCTCATATTCTGCAAGAGAATGATTCTGCTCTATTACAATAAGGGCTCCTGTACGTACCTTGGCCATTTCAATACAGGCACGCGTAATTTCATTGACCGTTTTATCTGAAAAACGCCCACTGTTCTTGCCGCTGTCAAAAGGTAAAAGCGAAGAAAAAATATTTTTTCTCCCAAGCTGTTCCAAAGCTTTACGAAGCTCAGGCTGCAAAACAACTACAATTGCAATTACCGCGATACTGAATACATTCTGCACGATCCAAAGTATCGTTGTCATATTAAACAATGCAGCAAGCAGCACAAAAATAACGATGATGACGATTCCCTTCATCAACGACCAGATTCGTGTATTCTTTGCCCACACCAGAATATGATATACCAGAAACGCAATGATAAGAATTTCCACAATGTCTGTCGTTCTGATATTTGGCATATGCAGGCTGGTCAGATTTGTATCCAAAAAAAATTCAATCTGCTGCATTCTATTTTCCGTTTCCGGCTATCTACTCCTTACGCTCAGACCGCACTGCTCTTTTTTGTAAGGCGTATTAATACCTGTCATTATTTTCTCCACGCCCACGCTGGTTCTGTGCACGATTTATTTTCTTGACTTTATGCTCCGGAGTTGTAACCGTTACCTTCGGAACAGCCTTAACATAATAGTAATATTCATCATCTTCAAACTGAACTTTTTCTGTTCGGCTGTAATCAAGATTAAATGAAAAAAATTCAACTACTTTCATCAATAATACCGCGACTGCCATTCCAATAACTGCACCGATAACAGACAGCTGTGTATCATAAAGCAGATCTCCCACAAGAAGGCTTACCAGTCCTACAATTGCGCCGGAAGCAACTGCAATTGTCCATGCATGATCAATTGACAATCTGCGTATGAGATAAACAATAATGAGTGCAATCGCAAACGCAATCATCATTACAAGCATAGCTTTGTTACCCATAATGCCGCTCAACACATTCTGCAGTCTGTTTGCAGTTTCCTGCGTACTCTCTGCAGTCCCAAGTGCTGTCGCATTCTGAGACACATACCCCAGAAAATAGGATATCAGAATACCAAAAGTCATCGAAATAATTGAAACCGGAGTTCCAAGCAGTCCTAATACCAAAGGCATTACATAGGGGATATGCAGTTGAAAACAGATTGGAGTCAGGAGAACCGCAAGAGTATCTTTTGGTGAAAAACGATAATACAGAAGAAACATCAAAAGAAAAAGCACAAGACCGATCAACATACATTCTCTGGACAACTCATACAAATGTCCCAATGCAAATATTGCTGCCATGATCACCGTAAAATTAGTCGGCAAAATAGAACATAATAAAGCAGCCATCAGCACAATAGGAAAACTATTCAGCGCCGCCATATATCCAAGCTGCCCATTAATCAGCAGCAGGCAGGTCAGTGCCAGCAGAAATTTCCATACATGAGTGATATATACTTCATACTTCATGTAGAAGATTCTTGCAGCCTGTTTCAGTTCCAGTAAAGTTGTCATACCTGATTTATTCCTTTTCGTACATTTTATTCAATCTCTTCAGATTGGTATAATATGTTTTCATATTTTTACGCATTCTGGCATATCGGAAGGAATAAATAATATACGATACAACAGAATATCCGCCAACAAGTACAATATAATATATAAGAAACTTCCTGCCCTGTGCAACAAGATCCATATTATAAAGATTTTGCATAACCTTATCAAAACTGAGCAGCATATAGGATATAAAAAGTATAATATATGCAGCTGTTGCACAAAGTGCGGACTTCAGAACCTGTAAACCAACATAATCACTTCTGAAATACTGATTGATTTCTGTGTCCTTTTTCCCCTCATGTTGTGTAAAGGAAGTCATTCTGGTCATCAGAATAACTCTTTCTTCATTCAGCATAAACCATACCTTTCCATCTGCCAGAATTTTCTGACTTACTTATCCATGAATCTCATTCCGCCTTTATCTGCTTTTGGCATCGGTTTGCGAATCTCCGGTTTTTCTCTCAGAAATGCATTGGTCAGACCATTTGCCATAGATGCCTTACATTTCGCACAATAACGGCCGGTCTGAATCTGCGCACCGCATTTCTCACATGTCAGCTGCAATGGTGAATTCTGAGCAAACATCAGCCTTTCCTCACGAATCCATTCTCTGACCTGCGCCATTTTTACATCATTATCTTCTGTAATCTGCTTCATGGTCGCCGCAGGATTTTCACTGATATATTTCTTTACTTTCTGAAACTCCTCTTCCAGTTCTTTCTTACAATTATCACATATGATTGGCCCGACAATATAATTAAACATTTTGCCACATCTTGTGCAGTTCCGTAAATTCATTTGTTGTATCCTCCACCATAGCATTATCATACGGTACAAAAATCTGACGCTGCATTCTTTATGTTGTTTGTCCAATTGCAAGTGACAGAAAATATATTTTCTCCGTTCCGTGTTTTCGGAATTCACGTGCAATTTCGTCCGCAGTACTTCCCGTTGTATAGATGTCATCAATTACTATAATCGTTAATAATTTTACATCATTTCGGGCTATATTGAAAGCCCTTTTCAAATTATTACGACGTTGCACCTCATCCAGCTTCTTCATCGGAACCGTATTCCTGATTCTGCAAATCATATTGGTTTCAACTGGTATCCCCAGCCGTTTTCCAATCGCAAGTGCAAGAACCTGTGCCTGATTATAGCCACGCTGATTTTCTTTTTCAGCATACATTGGAACCGGTATCAAGGCATCCGGATGCAGATTCTGCAGCATTTTCCCCATTCTTTTAACCATTTGATCCGCATAATAATCTGCATACTCCTGCCTGCCCATGTACTTAAACCGATAGATTGATCCAGAAATACTCCGATAACGAAACAGCGCATATCCTCTGTCATATACATGTTTTAAACGTATACAATCGACACAATATTCTGCAGCAGCATCTTTCATTGGTTTTCCACACTTCAGGCAGGTAATCCCGTCTGCATATTGAGGCTTGTCCTCACATCTCCTGCAAATCTTTTGTCCAAAAGGTGTAACAATCTCATCGCATACCGGACAGCGCCTTGGATAAAGAATGTCAAAAATCTGTTCCATAACTGATTCAGCATGGAGACTGCTGTTCCATAATTTCAAATGTATCCCGTATCCTTTCACATAATCCCGTATATCTTTTGAGCTGTTCTTCATTGTCAATCATCGTCCGAATTGTTTCTCTGCTTCCAAGGATCATGACACAGCTGCGTGCCCGTGTCACAGCCGTATACAGCAAATTTCTGTTCAGCAGCATCCTGGGTCCTCCAAGAATAGGCATAACAACAGCCGGATACTCACTTCCCTGTGATTTATGAATGGTAATGGCATAGGCAAGTTCTATTTCATCCAGTTGTGCGAACGGATAACGTACTCTGCGATGTTCATCAAATTCTACAATCAGTTCCTGTGAATAGGTATTAATTTCTCTGATTATCCCCATGTCACCGTTAAAAATACCGGTTCCCTGATCAATTGGTATATTGTATTTTCCTATCACTTCCCACTCAGCCTGATAATTATTCCGAATCTGCATCACTTTATCCCCTACCCGCAGCATATGATCACCGTATGCATATTCTTTCTTATTCTCATCGGGAGGATTCAGATATTGCTGCAGAATATCATTCAGTGTCTCTGCTCCAAGTGCCCCTTTGCGCATCGGTGTCAACACCTGTATTTCTTTGGAATCCGTATCAACATAGGACGGGAGTCTATCCCTGATCAGCTGGACCATATGTTTATATATGACATTAACGTCATTTCTTTCCAGGAAAAAGAAGTCCTTGCTGCGGTTATCCAGTGAAAGCATTTCTCCTCTGTGAATCTTATGCGCATTCATGACAATATCACTTTCTTCTGCCTGTCTGAATATTTTCTGCAATACAATTGTCGGAAACCGCTCACTGGAAATCAGATCATGCAGAATCTGTCCCGGCCCAACGCTTGGCAACTGGGATGCATCACCTACCAGAATCAGGTGCATTCCGGGTACCACTGCTTTCAAAAGAGCATAAAATAAATGCATATCAACCATGGACATCTCATCTATAATTACTGCATCTGCTGCAAGCGGATTCATTGCATTCCGATTAAATTTGACACTTCCTGCCTGTTCCTTATCATCCATCTGCCCATTTACTTCCAGCATTCTGTGTATTGTCCTGGCTTCATACCCCGTTGCTTCCGTCATTCGTTTGGCAGCTCGCCCTGTTGGAGCCCCCAGCATAATATCAAGGCCTTCCTCTGCATAATACTGTATAATTGTATTAATAGTTGTTGTCTTACCTGTTCCCGGTCCACCTGTAATAATCACAACCCCATTGCGGATGCTTTCCAGAACAGCTTTACGCTGCAGATCATCCAGCGTAATGTTTTTTCTTTTCTCCATTTGCAGAATTCTCTGTTTTTGCTGTTCTTCTTCTGCTGCAAAATCTGTTTCTTCATTTCTGATATTCAGATCATAGAGCATTGCTGCACAGGAACACTCTTCATTATAAAAAGATGATGCATAAACACTTTTACCATCTTTGCACACCAGCTTGTTATCCATTGCAAGATAATCGATCTGCTCCTCCACCTGCTGGTCTAGAACGCCAAGAAGTGATCCGGTATCTTTTATCAAAATTTGCCGGGGAAGATAACAATTGCCTTCCATTGCCGCCTGTTGCAGTGTATAGAGCAGGCCGCTTCTGATCCGATAATCCGAATCAATACGAATCCCGATCTTTCCCGCAATCTCATCTGCTGTTTTAAACCCGATTCCACCGATATCTTCTGCAAGCTGATAGGGATTTTCCTGCAAAATGCGATATACTTCCGTTCCGTATTGATTAAAGATACGCACTGACATTGCATTCGAAATTCCGTATTTCTGGAGAAAGATCATGATATCCCGCATCTCTCTCTTTTCATTCATCTGCTGCGCAATATCAAGTGCCTTATGTTCACTGATCCCGCGTATTTCAGAAAGTCTTTCGGGTTCCTGTTCAATCATTCGAAAGGTATCTGAGCCAAACTTTTTGACAATACGTGCGGCAAGTGCCTCTCCGATTCCCTTGATCGCCCCTGATCCGAGATATCGTTCCATCGAAGTTTCATCTTCTGGTACGGTGATTCGATAGTTCTGCGCTTTAAGCTGTTCACCATACATGGCATGCTGAATCAACTCTCCTTCTACTTCCATGGTGGTTCCCACATCAATATTCTGAAAACTTCCCACGCAAATAATATCCTGACCATCACAGACAAGATTCATTACGGTATATCCGTTTTCATTATTTCGATAGATAAAATGTTCAACGTAACCTTTTATTTTTTCCATTTTACAGGGTATTCCTCATGATCAGCCGATTGGCAAAAAGAACGGCCGAAGTAACAGTCTCCGGCCGAATAAGTCCAGATAATAATCAGATTTTATAATTCCGCTTCATGTTTTCATAAAGCATTTGTGCAAGTCCGGTTCCCTGTTTTTCTGTAGATTCAGAAGCAATACCTGCAATTGTCTGATCTTTGTAATAAGAAACCAGATTATTGTTCGCTACATCCGTGCTGTCTTTATCTTTCAGCGCATCTACAGATTTCTCCATTTCTTTAAAAACCTGTTCCAGAAAATAGGATTCAAACTGCTTGCATGATGCCATAAGTTCCTCATCCGATGAACTGCTGTCTGTTCCTGCGATTGCACTTTTTACTTTATTCGCTGAAGCATTCTGTACTTCCTGCGATGAATAATCTGTATATGCATTTGCATCTGCACCAGAAAGATTTGTGAGACCCATAGCCATTTCATCACCTCCGACCAAAGAATAATAAGCATCCATCAAACTGCGAAGCAATTCGCCGATCTTTTGCCACACTTATCGTTTCAGACTATTGGCTGTCTGCATCATCTGATCTGTTGTCGTGATTGCGGTACTGTTCATTTCATATGCACGCTGCGCAACAATCAGATTAACCATTTCTGTTGCAACATTTACATTGGAACCTTCCAGATACCCCTGTTCAATTTTGCTTTTTTTAATTGCCGTACTGGTTGATTCATTAATAGCTGTACCACTGGCTGCCGTTGCTCTGAAACTTGTGTTTCCGGTACGCTCAAGTCCACCCGCATTGTTAAACTGGAATAATCCGATCTGCTGCCCGACTTCCTGTGCTGTTCCGTTCGCATCAGGATAATAAATTTTTCCGTCAGATCCAACTGTCAGTTTACTGGCAACATAACTGCCGGATAGTTTAATCTCTGCTCCCGTTGTACTCAACACCGGATTGCCATCTGATGTTGTCAGTTCCAGCGTGCCACCGTTCGTATCTCCAAGTGCCCATGTAAAATCACCATTTCTGGTATAAACCGGTTTGCCGTCTGCATCATTATATGCAAAGAATCCATCCCCGCTAATCGCAAATGCTGTATTGCTCTGATTATCAAGCAAACTGCCCTGCGTAAAATACTGATCAATAGCTGCCGTCCTGACACCAAGGCCTACCTGTGAAGTTGTTGGTTTAGGCTCTCCGTTTGCTGTTGTAGTTGTTGATTGAAGAGTCTGATACAGAAGCGACTTGAACTGTGCTCCCTGCGCTTTATATCCCGCTGTGTTTACGTTTGCAAGATTATTTGAAATCGTATCCACATTTGTCTGCTGTGCATTCATTCCCGTTGCTGCCGACCATAAACTTCTAACCATTTCTACCTCTTTTCCGTGCTAACGCCATCAGAGCCTTCCGACATCAGTCACTGCTGTCTTCATGGTATCATCTTCCGTCTGAATCATCTTCTGATTCGCCTCATAACTCCTCTGTACAGCAATAATATTAACCATCTCATCAACTGCCGAGACATTTGATTGTTCCAAAAATCCTGCATTTACAGTTGCTGTCGCTGCTGTTTGTGTTGCACCATCTACCGGTTGAAAATAGTTTTCTCCGTAATGCGCAAGGTAATTATAGTCTTCAAAATTTGCAACCTGAATGGTTGCCACAACGTTTCCGTCCTGAATGATCTGTCCCTTCGTATTTATCTGTGAAGGGAGATTTGGATTCAACGTAATGTGATTGCCATTTGTATCAAGAACGTAATCCCCATCTTGTGTTACAAGATTTCCATTTGTATTTAAAGTGAAGTTTCCATCCCTCGTATACATGGTTGTCTGCTGGTTTGCATCTGTTCTTTCAACATTTTTTGCCTTATTGGTATAATCTACCGCAAAAAAACCGTTTCCCTCTAATGCAAGATCATAAGTGTTTCCGGTATTTTTCATTGGTCCATCGGTATAATCGGTATAACCCTCTCCGATCTTCACGCCCATGTTCATGACTCCAAGCCTGCGTGCCGTATTTGGTGCTTCGGAAAGATCTTTGA
>JAGOGF010000147.1 GCA_017996845.1 Butyrivibrio sp. | reverse complement strand
ATTTGCCGAACATCCTGAAATCAGCATGGAAATGAATCCGGGGACTGAAACACTGGAAAAACTGACGCAGTACAGGAAAGCAGGGATCAATCGTCTCAGTATCGGTTGTCAGTCGCTTCAGGATGAAGAACTGCGGAGTCTTGGAAGAATTCATAATGCTGCAGGTTTTTACCGTTGTTATGAGGATGCAAGACAGGCAGGATTTGACAATATCAATATTGATCTGATGAGTGCTGTTCCGGGACAAACAAGAACCAGTTGGAGGAATACACTGCGCAAGATATTGGCACTTTCGCCGGAGCATATTTCTGCCTACAGTCTGATTATCGAAGAAGGAACACCATTTTATGAAAAATATGGGGATGTTAGCAGAGGGGATCTGTATGATATATCCTTACAAAAGCAAGAGGCAAATGAGCAGCAGGAAAAATTGCCGGATGAAGAAACAGAGCGTCTGATGTATGCGGATACGCTGCAGTATATGTGCGAAAACGGGTATCATCGTTATGAGATATCCAATTATGCCAGAAATGATGTTCATAACCGAAATCGTTATGAGTGTCGCCATAATCGCGTTTACTGGGAACGGGGTGACTATCTGGGTTTTGGTATTGGAGCGGCGTCGCTGATGGATAATGTCAGATGGAGCAACTGCAGGGATATAAAGCGTTATACTGCAGAAATGGGAAATCCGGACAAAATCCGTGAAGGGTGGGAAAAACTCAGCATCCATGCACAAATGGAAGAATTTATGTTTTTGGGATTAAGACTGACGGAAGGAATTCAGATGTCAAAATTTGAAGCATATTTTGGAGTTCCAATTGCGGAGGTATATGGAAAACGGATTCGAAAGTTTGAGCAGGAAAAACTGCTGGAGCAAAAGGGAGATTTCATCCGGCTGACAGCAAAAGGGACAGATCTCAGTAATTATGTAATGGCAGAATTTCTGTTTGATAGTGAAGACCGGAAGAACCTGTCATGAAGAATGTTCCACTGAAAAATATGTCGGCTCAGACAGCGCAGCAGTCACATATGCACAGATTGTAAAATTACAGCAGGATTGCTATAATTATAGGCAGTTGAGGAATGATCAAAGATCAGGGGATGCTTCTGTACGACAGAATACCAGACAGAAAAAGGACGGCACGGGAAGTCTGATCATAGAAGAGCGTGTACTTTGGGGGATAATGTCATGCGTTTTATCAAAATTGAGGAACTTAAGCCGGGAATGCGGCTGGCAAGACCGATTTACAGCAAAAAAGGTGTACTTTTGTATGAACGGGCAGCAGCTATAAAAGATTCACAGAGTATACAAAGTATTAAGGGTTTTGGACTGATTGGCCTTTTTATCCTGGAACCTGCAGAACCGGTACCTCCCATGACAGAACAGGATCTTGAATTTGAACGTTTTCAGACCATGATGACTTTTGAAATCAAGGATGAACTGGAAACGATTCGTAAGACACATAAAACGAAACGGATTATGCCAATTGCAGCCGCTATTATTAAAGCATATGGCAATGCAAAGGGAAAAATCAACTTTCAGCAGAGCCTGCGCAGCACGGAAGACTATATTTACAAGCACAGTCTGAATACTGCAATTTTGTGTGCCATGATTGCGCATTCTATGAATTGTCCTCTCTCTGAGCAGCAGGATGCAGTAACAGCAGCCATTGTTCATGATATCGGAAAAATCAGCATTGCACCGGAAATCCTTTACATGCAACATCATACGCCAGAACAGCAGCAGGCAATTTCGGAAGCAGAAACCGATGCCTATGAACTGATTGATGAAGCATTGATTGCAAGACCCAATGTACGCAGGATATGCAAGCAGGCGCAGAAAATGCTCAGTATGATTATGC
Organism: Butyrivibrio sp.; assembly: GCA_017996845.1. The sequence goes on along the minus strand of JAGOGF010000147.1, from coordinate 4,013 downwards.
AGGAAGAAAATGTAACGAACATCAAAATGCTGACCGCCGCCAGAATTTTGATGACGGCAGGTGTCTTTGATAAAGAAACGGCAGTACGTATGGATCAGTCACCAATATCGGAGATACGGGTGGTTCGCGGAATGCTGCAGAAACCGGATATTTATGACGAAAAGGTAGTCCATGCGATCATTGATTCAGTCAGTATGCTTTTCCCGGGGGTCAGCGTGGAACTCAATACAGGGGAAAAGGCACTTGTTATCAGTGAGACTATTGATCCGCTCCGGCCGATTATTTTGAGTTTTGCGGATAACAGCATCATCAATCTGATGGACCGCAGATCATATGCAGAGCTAGAGATTGTAGACATTATGAAAACAATGGACAACAGATATGTGATTGATATGACGGTTTTACAGAAATTTACTGCATCAGACTGCAGATAAAATATGAAATGGTGGTGCTGTGCGCTGGACCTGGCGCAGGAAATGAGGAGTAATTATGGCAGAAATCGGGGATATTCTGATTGAGGCAACAAATGCAAATGCGTCTGATGTACATATTACAGTTGGAATTCCGCCCAAAATGCGCGTGAACGGGAAACTGATTTCCCTGGATCATTTTGGGAAAATGTTGCCTGCGGATACACTTGCGATAGCGAATTCGATTATGACAGACAAACAAAAGCAGAAATTGGACGAGCATGGTCAGCATGATATGTCCTTTTCTATTCCGGCTGTAGGACGGTTCAGAGTAAATGTATTTAAACAAAGAGGTTCTGTTGCACTTGCACTGAGGCTTGTGGCAACACAGGTCCCGGAGGCACGGACGCTTGGAATTCCGGAGTCTGTTATAAATTTGTATCAGCGCAAGAGAGGACTCGTTCTTGTAACAGGACCGACAGGAAGCGGAAAATCTACAACACTGGCATCAATTATCGATATGATTAATAATAACCGGGAAGCACACGTCATTACGCTGGAGGATCCGATCGAATTTCTGTACCAGCATAAGAAGGCAATCGTTAATCAAAGAGAAATCGGACTTGACAGTGACAGTTATGCAGACGCGCTTCGTGCAGCGCTCAGAGAAGATCCGGATGTAATTCTGGTGGGAGAAATGAGAGACCTTGAGACAATCAGTACGGCAATTACAGCAGCTGAAACGGGACATCTGGTTCTTTCTACTCTGCATACAATTGGGGCTTCCAGTACGGTAGACCGTATTATTGATGTCTTTCCGCCACATCAGCAGCAGCAGGTCAGAATTCAGCTGGCAAATGTTCTGGAGGCTGTCATTTCTCAGCAATTGATACCGACAGCAGATGGAAATGCAAGGGTTGCAGCTTTTGAGGTTATGCATATGAACAGTGCGGTTCGCAATATGATTCGGGAAGGTAAGACACATCAGCTGATCACTGTTATGCAGACAAATCGTAAGATGGGAATGATTACAATGGATGAAGCAATTATTCAGCTTTATCAAAAATCAGTTATCGCAAGAGAAATGGCGTTTCAATTTGCACAGGATCCGGATACGATGCAGATGAAACTGCTGCATTAGATTCAGTTGACTTGCCGGCCTTGCATAAAAAATGCAGGACCGGCGCTTGCTTTTTTATCTTATTTCTGTATAATACACTTTAGGCGTACTTTCTGTGCGCTGATCATTTTCGGGATTTCCCCGTATTTTTCACATTTTGATGAACGGAATGCTTATATGATGCAAAGAAACAGTTTGTTTATACTTTGCGGCAATGCAAGTGTTCAAAAACGACGCAATTTTTTTTGACAAGGAGAGATGAATATGTTCAGTACGGTTATTTCCGGTGCAATTCACGGGATTACCAGTTATTTGATGCAGGTTGAGGTTGATGCTGCAGATGGACTGCCAGCTTTTAACATGGTGGGGCTTCCTTCTGCTGAAGTGCGTGAAGCAGGGGAGAGGGTAAAAGTTGCACTTAAAAATTCAGGGATTCGTATTCCGCCTATGCATATTACTGTAAATCTTTCACCTGCAGATATTCGGAAAGAGGGAGCTGCAGTTGATCTTCCTGTAGCACTTGGGATTCTTCTTTCAATGGGAGAAATAGCAGAAAATGCACTTCTTGATACGATGGTGATCGGCGAACTGGGATTGGATGGAGAAGTCAAAGGAGTAAAAGGGGTACTTCCCATTGTACAGGAAGCACAGCGAAAAGGCTGTAAAACCTGCATTGTTCCACTTGTGAATGCAAGAGAAGGAGCAGTAATACAAAATATCCGTATTATCGGCGTAAAGTCGCTGCAGGAAGCAATTACCTTTTTACAGGCAAACAGCAGGGAACAGGACCAGATGATTGCACCGACAAAAGTCAGCATATCCGGTATCTTTTCAGAAGCAGTACAGGAATATACATTGGACTTTGCGGAAGTGAACGGTCAGGCAGCCGCAAGACGTGCGGTAGAAATTGCGGCGGCAGGTTTTCATCATGTGCTGATGATCGGACCTCCCGGTTCGGGAAAAAGTATGATTGCAAAGCGTATTCCAACAATTCTGCCGCCACTTGCGTTATCCGAAAGTCTGGAAGTATCAGCCATATACAGTGTGGCAGGATTACTCAAATCGGATGAGGCAATGATTACAAAAAGACCATTTATGAATCCGCATCATTCTATAACAGATACGGCGCTTGCCGGAGGGGGAAGAATTCCACAGCCGGGAATCATCAGCCTTGCCCACAGGGGAGTTTTGTTTTTGGATGAAATGGCCGAATTTCACAGACCGACATTGGATCTGATGCGACAGCCACTGGAAGACAGAATCGTGCATATTGCCAGAAACGGAGGTACTTTTTCTTATCCGGCGGATTTTATGCTGGTTGGTGCATTAAATCCGTGTCCATGTGGTTATTATCCGGACAGAAACAGGTGCAGATGTACACCCAGAGAAATTGCAAAATATCTGGGGCATATCTCGGGTCCCATACTGGACCGTATCGATTTGTGCGTAGAGGTGCCTGGAATAGCGGTAGAAGAATTGGGCATAACACAGGCACGCAATGAATCAAGCAGTCTGATCCGTACACGCGTAAGGCAGGCAAGAGAGAAACAGAGAATCAGGTTTCAGGGAACCGGATTGCACTTTAATTCAGATATGGGTCCCAAAGACATAGAAAAGTATTGCAGGCTTGGAATCAGGGAGAAAAGAATTCTGGAACAAATTTTTCACAGCATGAATCTGAGCGCAAGGGCATATCACCGAATCATTAAAGTTGCCAGAACGATCGCGGATCTTGACGGGGAGGCACAGATTTCGGAAATGCATCTGACAGAAGCATCCTGCTATCGGTTATCGGATACGCAATATGGAAAAGAACACCAGATGGATGCAGGGGAGATCATATGACACAAAAAGATCAGATTCTGGAAGAAGAGCAGATGTACGCATACTGGCTGGCAAATGTCAGGGGAATCGGAAAAAACACTGCTAAAAGATTGACGGATGAGGGGAGAACGGCGAAAGATGTTTGGAATATGTCTGCGGATAATTTGAAAAAGCTTTTAAAACCGCAGCAATATGCATATTTTGCGGCTTCCAGAAATGTATGGAATCTGGAAAAAGAATACGCAATGCTGGAAAAGCGCAATATACGTTTCTTTTCTCATACACATCCGGACTTTCCGGCAAAGCTTCGTACAATACCGGATGCACCTTATGCGTTATATGTAAAGGGAAGTCTTCCGGATCCGGAACAGCCTTCCGCTGCAATTATTGGAGCGAGAATGTGCAGTGAATATGGCAGATATCTTGCCAGACAGTTTGGAATGGAACTTGCAAATGCGGGTATACAGATCATCAGCGGAATGGCAGACGGTGTAGATGGAATCAGTCAGAAAGCAGCCATGCTGGCAGGCGGAAGGTCTTATGCAGTAATGGGATGCGGAGTGAATCATTGTTATCCGCCGGAAAACAGGGATGTATATGAGATGTTAAATGAACATGGCGGAATTTTGTCAGAATATCCACCGGACACGCAGCCCAGA
>JAGOGF010000035.1 GCA_017996845.1 Butyrivibrio sp. | reverse complement strand
GCAGATGCAACAGAAAAAGATTGTCTTGCATGGCTGAGGCAGCAGAAAATATATATATGTGAGGAGGTATGATTTCAGTTCAGCTATAAAAATTTATACGACAAAATTTGGGAGGCATTTTAAATGAAAAACGCAAAGCGTGAACAGGAAAACAAAATCAGTGCATTAAAATCTGTACGGGGAAAAACGATCATTCTTGTAGATATCGTTATACTGATCATGATGATTGTCCTGCTGGCTAATGTTGTACCAAAAGCGCAGAGATCCATGAAGAACACGACACAGAATTACCTTGCAGATATGGCCCTTGCTTACGGCACGATGATTGAAAATGAATGTGTTGACAATGGCAATGAGGCAGAACTCACGCCGGATGAACTGAAATCGCAACTTGCAGAAGTCGGGGTAAAGGGAATTAAATCAAGTTATGCATATGTGGTTGATAAGAATGCAACCATGCTGTATCATCCGACTGCATCCAAAATCGGACAGCCGGTTGAAAATACTGTAGTAAAAGGACTTGTTGCGCAGATTCAGGCAGGAACAATACCACAGAGCAGTGTAACATCCTATAATTTTAATGGTGTGATCAAATATGCATCTTATTATGTTGCACCTGACGGAGCATTTATTCTGGTTATTTCTGCTGATGAGAGTGAAGTCCTGAAACCGGTCAATGATATGTTTTCAAGCAGTGTCGTGATAGGTATAATTGTTGCAATCTTTATGGGAATCATCTGTTCCTTGATCGTAAGGAATATTTTGAAACCGATCGGATTGATGACTTCATTTATTACCAAGATGACAAATCTGGATTTTACGGAAGACAAAACCGGTCAGCAGCTTGCTGCACGCCAGGATGAATTTGGGTATATGGCAAGGGCAATTGATCAGTTACAGAAAAAACTTGCAAGTACAATTGACAGAATTAAGGGACAGAGCAATAAATTATATTCTTCTTCAGATGGAATGTATAAGAATGCTTATAGTATGAGTGAAACATCCGAACAGGTGGATAAAGCAGTTTCTGAGATAGCAGAAGGCGCATCTTCACAGGCAAGTGAAACACAGAAAGCCACAGAAAATGTTATTACCATTGGGAATATGATCGAAGAAGCAAGCCAGGAAGTAAAGGATTTGAATGAGATGGCTTCCGGTATGAGAAATTCCAATCAGGTTGCAATTGGAATTTTGCAGGAACTTGGCAGTGTAAACGAGCAGACACGTAATTCTATTGGGGATATTGCCAGACAGACAGTAACGACAAATGAATCTGCTTCCAAGATTCGAGAGGTAACGGGTCTGATCACGGAAATTGCAGAAGAAACAAATCTGCTGTCATTGAATGCATCAATTGAAGCAGCGAGGGCGGGAGATGCAGGAAGAGGTTTCGCAGTTGTCGCATCTCAGATACAGAAGCTTGCGGATCAGTCAAGCTCTTCAGCAAAACAGATTGAAGAAATTGTAGACCGCCTTATTTCCGATTCAGAGCAGGCAGTTGCAACGATGGATCAGGTAAAAGCAATTATTTCGAAACAAAGCGAAGATGTGGAAAGAACAGGAAACGCATTTGGTGAAGTTTCGGAAGGTATAAAGAATTCCATGAGTGTGATACAGAGTATCTCCGAGAAAGTTCGGACAATGGATGAAGCACGTGTCAATGTTGTTGATACAGTACAGAATCTGACAGCAATCGCAGAAGAAAATGCAGCAGGTACGCAGGAGTCATCTGCATCAGTAACTTCTATCACCGGAATAGCAGTAAATATTGAACAGAGTTCAAGCGATCTGAAACAGATTGCAATGGACCTGGATGAAGACATGAAAGAATTTAAATACTAATTTCATAACAACAGAGTCGAAGAAAAATCGACTCTGTTGTTTCACAGAAAATTCGAAATTTAGCTGTTGATTTTTCATTGATTTTATAGTAGTCTAAAAGTTAGCAGTTATATCAAAATATACGTCAATAGCAACAGGGCATAGCAGTGTGTATGCCTATCGTTGAAATAATCCCAAAAAAAATTGGATTGTGATATAGTAATTTTTTTGTGCTATATGTTGTGTAGTATTGGATAGACAGAAATGGAGTACAATGAGAGAAAAATATGAGTCTTTAAGTTTGGCTGACCTGAGAGAAATAGCCAAAATCCGTGGGATCAAGGGCACTTCAGTTATGAAAAAGGCTGAGATTATTGATGTTATGGTAGCATTGGATGAAAAAGAGACATTGGAAAAGGATGATTCCAAGCAGAAGATGGACATACAGGAAGACAGCAGACAGGAAAAACCTGATAGCAAGACAGAACACAGACAAGCTGAGCATAAATTTGCAGAACAACACAGATCGGCCGAGCATCCCGTAACGAAGAAAAAGATATCAGTCAGAAAGGCAGCGGGAGAAATCCCGGTAAGTATGGCTGTATCACAGGAAGCTTGTAAAGAAGCGCAATCGTTTCCTGAAAAAATGGAAAGCAGCAGTGTGGTACCTGCTGCAGCAACTGCTTTGCAGGAAAAGGAAGAGAATGAAAACCGGATTACACAAAATAGCGTACAGCCGGAAGCGGTAAGAGAAGACGAAGGAGTTTCTGCAGATGGTATTCTTGAGGTCATGCAGGATGGGTACGGATTTATCCGATGCGAGAATTATCTGCCGGGTGAAAATGATGTCTATGTGGCACCAGGTGTAATACGAAGGTTTAATCTGAAAACAGGAGATGTGCTTCACGGAATCAGCCGTGTAAAGTCACAGAATGAAAAATTCGGGGCATTGATCCGTTTGAAATCTATTAATGGTTATTTACCTGATGTTGCGGCAAAACGTTGTAATTTTGAAAATATGACACCAATTTTCCCAAATTCAAAATTGACATTGGAAACGTCGAGTTCTGCAGTTGCAATGAGAATAATGGATTTGATCTGCCCGATTGGAAAAGGACAGAGAGGAATGATTGTATCACCGCCTAAAGCAGGAAAAACAACACTGCTCAAAGAGGTTGCCAAATCAATCAGGAAGAACTATCCTTCTGTTCATTTAATCATACTGTTGATTGATGAAAGACCGGAAGAAGTTACGGATATTAAAGAGACAATTGAAGGCCCAGGGGCAGAAGTCATATATTCAACATTTGATGAGCTTCCGGAACATCATAAGCGTGTTGCGGAAATGGTTATAGAACGTGCCAAAAGACTGGTCGAACATAAGCAGGACGTAATGATTTTACTGGATTCCATTACAAGACTTACCCGTGCATACAATCAGGTAGTGCCGCCATCAGGCAGAACACTTTCAGGAGGACTTGATCCTGCTGCACTCCATATGCCAAAACGTTTTTTTGGTGCCGCACGTAATATGCGGGAAGGGGGAAGTCTTACGATTCTTGCAACGGCATTGATTGAGACCGGGTCCAAAATGGATGATGTTGTATATGAGGAATTTAAGGGAACCGGAAACATGGAAATGATTTTGGATAGAAAATTGCAGGAAAAACGTATCTTCCCGGCAATTAACATCCCTAAATCCAGCACCAGAAGAGAAGATCTGTTACTTTCTTCCGAAGAACTGGAAGCAGTGAATCGTATGCGTAAGAATTTTAACGGGATGAAGGCAGATGATGCGGTTGATCAGGTTATTAATTTATTTTCAAAGACCAGAAATAATGCTGATTTTGTAAAAATGCTTGAAAAACAGATGATGTAAAAGTATTACAGTATAGAAATAGAAATGTGAAATAGAAATGTGAAATTGAAATGTGAAATTGAAAGAAAAGCCATAGGAAAATTCCTTTGGCTTTTTGTATGTGTAAAAACATTCAATTCTTTAAAAAAATTTTCATTGCGGAAAATCCAAACAAAAAAGCCTTTTCAGGCTTTTGGGAGGAGGGACCGTTCGGTGGGGAGCCGAACGGTCCGGTATGAAAAAAGTTTTGTTGGGGGAGTCAGAAACATTTTCTGTTTCTGATGATATTATCATAAAAAATGTTTGTGTATACAATATGGACAGTTTATAAATTAAAAATAAAAAGACTCGAAATAAAACATAACATATGACGAAAATATGTAAATTATTTCGGAATATTTTAAGCTTGTTAAGCCTTCTGTGCTGAAAGAACAGATATTGGTTTTTGTCCATTGATACGTCTTCCGGATAGCGCTAGACTTAAAAGGACATGTGAGAAAAGTAATAATTCAAAACATGATTATTTGCCAGACAAACTGGCGGGAGGTTAACTGAAAATGGCAGAAAGTATTGCACACAAGGCAGAGCGGAAAGCGTTTGAAGTTGCAATTGACGCGGCATTAAAACACGTTGACAAGGATCGTGAAAAAGCGATGCTGCAGTTTATTGATCTGATGGAAAAAATCCTGGGTGATACCTGGAGCCCGGCAGCATATGAGGCACTGAGAAAAGTATATCGGGATCCGGACAGCAAATGGAACAGGTTCACCAATGATCTTTTTGATACCGTAGATCATAAAATGCTGAAGACGGCAGCTTTGAATCTTGGTTATGAGGCAGGCTTTAGAGGTTACAAGACAACAAAGGAAAATGCAAAAAAATACGGATGCAGTATACCCTGGATTCTTCTTTTTGACCCGACAAGCGCCTGCAATCTGCATTGTACAGGCTGCTGGGCGGCGGAATACGGACATCAGATGAACCTTTCCTATGAGGATATGGACAGTATCGTTACGCAGGGAGAGGAGCTTGGCATTCATGTTTTCTTTATGACAGGCGGAGAACCGACGGTACGCAAAGATGATATATTCAAACTGTGTAAAAAGCATAATCACAGCTTTTTTGAAGCATATACCAATGGAACGCTGATTGATGAGGAATTTTGTCAGAACTGTCTTACGGTAGGAAACTTCATGGTAAATATTTCGCTGGAAGGTTTTGAAGAGAGCAATGATGTGAGAAGAGGCGCGGGGGATTATCAGAAGGTGCTTGCGGCAATGGATCTGCTCAAATCGCATAAAATTGCGTTTGGTTTGTCCATTTGTTATACAAGCGCAAATTACAAGACGGTAACAAGCGATGAATTTCTGGATATGTGTATTGCACATGGCGTGAAATATATCTGGTATTTTCATTATATGCCGGTTGGAAATGCTGCATCCCCGGAACTTCTTCTGACTCCGCAGCAGAGAGAATATATGTATCACCGCGTACGTGAAATCAGAGGGTTTGAAGGCGGAAAGCCTGTGTTTGCAGTTGATTTCCAAAATGATGGGGAGTTCATACACGGATGTATTGCAGGTGGGAAATACTATTGCCATATTAATCCAAACGGAGATGTGGAACCGTGTGTATTTATTCACTATTCTCAGGCCAATATACATGACAAATCCCTGCTGGAATGTTTTCAGCAACCGCTGTTTAAAGCATATCAGGAAGGACAGCCTTTTAATGATAACCTCTTGCAGCCTTGTCCGATGCTTGAAAATCCCGAGAAACTGCGTGAGATTGTAAAAAAGACAGGAGCCAGATCCACGGATATGGAATCAACAGAAGAAGTTGATCATCTGTGTGATAAATGTGATCAGTATGCACAGGAATGGGCAGTTAAGGCGAAAGAACTATGGAACAGATGATGTCCTGATTTTTTACCTGAAAATTTCCGAAATGCAGACAGAATTAAAATCGGTTCTCAGAAGATTACAGAAGAGGTATGACAGGAAAAGAGAAAGTGCAACCGCTTTCTCTTTTTTTTATGGTAAAGTTTACAATGATGGATTATAATCAAATTCAGGTGCAGAGGAATCTGCGATTGGATTATTATGTTTTAAGGAGTGTATAAAGGGAATGGCTAAGATTATTTTGACAGGAGATCGCCCAACGGGCAAGCTTCATGTAGGACATTATGTCGGATCACTGAAACGCCGCGTAGAGTTACAGAACGCAGGAGAATTTGATAAAATATTTATTATGATTGCCGATGCACAGGCACTTACAGATAATGCAGAGAATCCGGAAAAGGTAAGGCAGAATGTTATAGAAGTGGCACTTGATTATCTTGCATGCGGGCTTGATCCGCAGAAAGCAACACTGTTTATTCAGTCACAGATCCCAGAACTTACGGAACTGAGCTTCTATTATATGGATCTTGTTACCGTATCAAGACTGCAGAGAAATCCTACGGTAAAGTCGGAAATTCAGATGCGTAATTTCGAAACCAGTATTCCGGTTGGCTTTTTCACTTATCCGATCAGTCAGGCTGCGGATATAACTGCATTTAAGGCAACTACCGTTCCCGTAGGGGAAGATCAGGAACCCATGCTGGAACAGTGTAAGGAAATTGTCCGTAAATTTAATTCGGTATACGGAGAGACACTGGTGGAACCGGAAATCCTTTTACCGGATAATCAGGCATGCCTGAGACTACCGGGAACAGATGGAAAAGCCAAGATGAGCAAATCTCTTGGAAATTGCATCTATTTATCGGAAGATCCTGATTCAATTCAAAAAAAGGTCATGAGTATGTTTACAGATCCGAACCATCTTCGTGTAGAGGATCCTGGAAAAGTCGAAGACAATCCGGTTTTCGTTTATCTGGATGCTTTTGCAACAGATGCCTATTTTGAGGAATTTCTTCCTGCATATCAGAATCTGGATGAATTAAAGGCTCATTATCAGAAGGGCGGGCTGGGCGATGTAAAAGTGAAAAAGTTTTTAAACCGGGTCATTCAGGCGGAACTTGAACCAATCAGAAAGCGCAGACAGCAGTATCAGAAGGATATTCCATATATATATGAGATTCTGAAAAAAGGCAGCGAGACGGCAGAACAGGCAGCTGCACAGACACTCAGTGAAGTAAAAAGTGCAATGAAGATCAATTATTTTGATGATGCGGAACTGATTGCAATGCAGTCCGCCAAATATCAGGATGCCGAAGAAAGATAATGACATGGCAGGAAGTCGGGGGGCGATTTTCTGTACAGATTGGATAAGAAAGGTATGGGCTTTTTTATGAAAAACATTCTGTTTGTTGCGTCAGAAGGAGTTCCGTTCATTAAAACAGGAGGGTTGGCTGATGTTGTGGGATCATTGCCAAAGTATATTGACCGTCAGTATTTTGATGTCAGAGTAGTTTTGCCAAAATACAAATGCATGTCACAGGAAATGAAAGACCGTATGGAATATGTGACAAATTTTTATATGGATTTTCATTGGAAACGTGAATATGTAGGAATCTTTAAAGCGGAAGCAGATGGGGTAATTTATTATTTTATAGATAATGAGTTCTACTTTGCCGGTTTTAAGCCATATAGTGATGATGCACTTTTTGAAATCGAGAAGTTTGCTTTCTTTTCTAAAACGGCGCTTTCCATATTACCGGTAATTGATTTTAAACCGGACATTATTCATTGTCATGACTGGCAGACCGGTCTGATACCGGTTTATTTGAAGGAACGTTTTCAGGGAAATGAATTTTTCCGTGGAATGAAAGCAGTTATGACAATTCATAATCTTAAGTTTCAGGGGCGGTGGGATAAGAAAGAAGTGCAGGATATTACAGGCCTGCCGGATTATTTTTTTGTCCCGGATAAACTGGAGATGTTTGGAGATGCTGATCTGCTTAAAGGCGGAATTGTATATGCGGATGCAATTACCACGGTCAGTGAGACTTATGCAGAAGAAATTAAGACAAAATTTTACGGTGAGAATCTGGATGGACTTCTTACAACACGTGCAAAAGATCTGCGCGGAATTGTAAACGGCATAGATTATGGAGATTTTAATCCGACCTCTGATAAATTCATCGATTATCCCTATGATGCAATTACGTTTCGAAAAGAGAAATCCAAAAATAAACTCGCACTTCAGAAAGAACTTGGCCTCGCACAGGATGAAAAATGTTTCATGATTGGTATTGTGTCGAGACTGACAGACCAGAAGGGGCTGGATCTGATTACCTGTGTTCTGGATGAAATGTGTCAGGATGCAATACAGATTGTTGTACTTGGAACAGGAACAGAGCAATATGAAAGTATGTTCCGCCATTTTGCATGGAAATACAGTGACAGAGTTTCTGCCAATATTTACTATTCAGAACCAATGTCTCACAAAATATATGCTGCTTCAGATGCGTTTTTGATGCCATCTCTATTTGAACCCTGTGGCTTAAGTCAGCTTATGGCACTTCGTTATGGAACGATACCCATTGTGCGTCAGACTGGCGGACTGAAGGACACAGTTGAGCCTTATAATAAATTTGAGGGAACAGGAACAGGATTTGGCTTCCTGAATTATAATGCACATGAAATGATGCAGACGGTTCGCGAAGCAGAATCACTTTTTTATGATAAAAAGCGGGAATGGAACAAAATGATAGACCGTGCGATGGCAGTTGACTTTTCATGGAAAATGTCAGCCAATAAGTACCAGGAAATGTATGATTGGCTTAAGCCATAAAACTTGTATAATTGTTTGAGAAGTAGTAACCTTACAAAAAGCATGTTACCGTTACAGATCAATATAGGATACAAGCAGGCAGGTGCTCCCTGCCTGCTTGTAGGTTTAGGAAAGATATATTTATGAGTAATCGAAAAAATGGCGTATTTATGCAGGCCGGAATTCTGGCAGCAGCAGGAATCATTGTCAGAATCATCGGTCTTTTATATGGAAGCCCGCTTACGGGAATTATTGGAGATGAAGGAAACGGATATTACAGTCAGGCATATAACTGCTATACAATTATATTGCTGATTTCATCCTATAGTATTCCATCTGCGATATCCAAAGTGATTGCGCAAAAACTGGGAGTAGGTGAATATCGTAATGCACAGCGTATTTTTCATTGTGCGCTGATTTATGTTATTGTGGTAGGCGGTGCAGCAAGTCTTCTGATGTTTTTCGGAGCAGGGATTCTGGTAGAAGGGAATTCGATCCCTGTCTTGAAAATTTTTGCTCCCACAATCTTTTTCTTTGGCCTTCTGGGGGTTTTGAGAGGCTATTTCCAGGCACATAAAACGATGATGCAGACATCTGTTTCACAGATTATTGAACAGCTCTGCAATGCGATAGTCAGTCTCAGCGCAGCTTATTTACTGATGCAGATGGTGAGCAGTTCAGATGCTACAACCAAGGCGGTTTACGGTGCAATCGGTAGTGCAATCGGTACCGGATCCGGAGTAATTGCTGCACTCCTGTTCATGTGGATGGTATACAATTTGAATCGTGAGACGATTGCAAAACGGATTACATATGATCGACATCCGGTAGACAGTTACCAGAAAATTTTCAAAACAATTATAATGATTGTGACCCCTTTTATTCTGAGTACATTTATATATAATTTCACGACCATGCTGGATCAGACTATTTTTACCAAAATAATGATTTACGGAAAGGGATTTGCGGAAAAAGAAGTTGCCACAAGTTATGGCATTTTTTCCAGAAAAGCGGTTGTTATTTCCAATATTCCGATTGCGCTTGCTTCTGCAATGTCTTCCGCAATGATGCCGAGTATCGCTTCCAGCTATGCAAAAGGACTAAAAACAGAGACTGCACAGCTTGTGAACCGTGTGATCAGGATGACCATGCTGATAGCAATTCCATCCGCAATGGGTCTGATGGCATTATCGAAGCCTGTAATGATGCTATTGTTTCCGCAGCGTGCATCGCTTGATCAGGCATCCGTTCTATTGATGGGAATGTCAGTTACTGTAATTTTCTACTCGCTTTCTACAGTGACTAATGCTGTTTTGCAGGGAATCGGAAAAGTAAACATTCCGGTTATAAATGCTGCAATTTCCTTGTGCATTCAGGCAGCTGTACTTGCAGCAATATTGTATCTGACAGACTTTGATAATCTTGCGCTCGTAGCCGCAACGGTTCTTTACTCACTCTTGATGTGTATTTTGAATGGTGTAGCAGTGGAACATAATCTTACGATACATCAGAATATGAAAAAGACTTATACCATGCCTCTTGTCGCATCAGCGGTGATGGTGGGGGTTGTTTGGCTTGCTTATCAGGGATTTTTTGCTGTCCTTGGGATGGTACTTGGAGAAGGGTATTTTGCGAATTTGTTTGCAGCTGCAGTGGCTATTATGATAGCACCACTTGTATATGCAGCGGTATTGATCAAAACAGGTACAGTGAATCAGGAAGAACTGCTCAGTTTTCCGAAGGGATACAAGATTGTATCGCTTGTAAAAAAATTTCATCTGATGTAAAAAAATAAAAGGCAGTTCTGCCCGATTTGGAGATTATTCATGGATATTATAACATTATTTATTCTTGCAGTAGGATTATCAATGGACGCGCTTGCGGTTGCAATCTGCAAGGGACTTGCACTTCGAAAATGGAAGTTCAGAAACGCAGTTATTGTTGGCTTATGGTTTGGCGGATTTCAGGCACTTATGCCGGTATTTGGTTATATTTTGGGCAGTCAGTTTGCCGGCAGAATACAGAAAATCGATCACTGGATTGCATTTGTTCTGTTGACGCTGATCGGTGCGAATATGATCAGGGAAGCGCTTGGAGAAAATAAGAATGAAGAATCAGAAGAAGCACCATGTGAAACAGGTTCTCTTTCTTTCAAAAACATGCTTCTTCTGGCGATAGCAACAAGTATTGATGCACTTGCAGTAGGTGTGACATTTGCTTTTTTGAAGGTAAACATTATCATGGCAGCATCCTTTATCGGAGTTACGACCTTCATTATTTCTGCTGTCGGAGTTTACGTTGGGTGCAGATTTGGAACAAAGTTTGAGTCCAAAGCAGAACTGTCAGGTGGTATTATACTGATTCTGCTTGGCATAAAGATTTTGCTGGAACACCTTGGAATTCTTTTATAAAAACATTACAGCTGCTTCAAATCAGCAATTTCAGGTGTTATGACCATGGAAAAATTGGTATAATATACGACAAAACCAGGCTTACTGCCATTTGGCTTTTTAACATTTTTACGTTGCAGATAATCTACTTCAACTTTATCCTGACTCTTTGCTTTTGAATAAAAAGCAGCAAGCGCAGCAGCTTCCTCAAAGGCCCGGTCAGGGACATCCCGGCCATTTGTCTGTAAAACAACATGGGAACCCGGCATCCCTTTTGCATGGAACCACCAGTCGCCGCCATTGGCAAATTTAAAGGTCAGTTCATCATTTTGAAAATTGTTTTTTCCAACATACAAATCAAAACCATCACTGGAAAGATAATGAAAAGGTTTGCTTGTAATTTTTATCTTTTTTGCATTTTTGCCGCCTTTTCGATGAATATAGCCTGCAGATATCAGTTCTTCTTTGATTTCTACGAGATCTTCTTCCTGCAGTGCAATATCGAGCGCAGTGCTGATTGATTCAAGATGATCGATTTCAGCCTTCACTTCAACTGTAAGGGTTGCAAGTGTTTCGTAGGTACGTTTCAGCTTTGCATAACGGTCATAATATTTCTTGGCATTCTGAGCAGGTGTCAAAGCACTGTCAAGTGGTATGGTCACGTCTGCCCCTGTATGATAGTCATTAACGGTCAGAGATTTGGATTTTGGAGGCGTGTTGTACCCATATACAGTCAGTAATTCTCCATAATTACGATACTTATCTTTTTTCTCTGTATCTTTCATTTGAGCCAGCTGCAGATCATATTTACGTATGGTGCGCTCCAAGGCAGTTGCTACAATCCTGCGAAGGTCTACAGATTTTTGCCGAATTCTTGTCACCGTGTTTTTTTCTGCATAATAGTGTTCCAGAAGAACAGACATATCGGAATATTTTCGTATCGTGTAATCGGAAGAATCAGAATAGACAGTAAGTGGAATCGCTGCATATTCTATGGGTCTATTTTTTTCATAAATTACACACGGATCAAAATTGCCGTTTTTTACATCATTTATAATGGAGTCAAAAGCAGTATAAAGAGATGCCATCTGAACAGTGTCAAGAGCAGCGGTCGGGAGATCGGCATCAATTCCGGCACGATAGCAGATTTCCTGAGAAATGATGCTGGAAAGACCGGTATAACTGCCATAGATTGCTTTATAAACAGGGGATGCTTTGGAATGAATTCTTTCAGAAAAAGCAGCAGCATCCGTTGAGAGCGGATCCATTTTTCCCTGTGTCTCGGGAATAAAGTAATTCCGACCAGGCAGAACCTCACGGACAGAGCTGACAGAAGCAGGAATTCGTTTAATGGAATCAATAATGATATTATTTTCATCAACAAAAATAATATTGCTGTATTTTCCCATCAGTTCGATCAGAAGCGTTTTTGTCTTTAAATCTCCCATTTCATCTAAATGATCGATACTGATTCTGACAATTCGTTCAAGTCCGGGCTGCGTAATAGATCTGATTCTGCCATTCTGAATGTGTTTCCTGAGCAGCATACAGAAACCTGGAGCAGTCATGGGACTGTTTTTATTTTCATCAGACATATAGATGAGCGGCAGAGAAGCATCTGCGGATAAATACAATCGGTGCTGACGTCCCTTTTCAGCAGTCGTTTTAACAGTCAGCAGCAGTTCATCACTTTCTGTCTGGGCGATTTTATAGATTCTTCCGTCAGTCAGCTCATCTGAGAGTCCTTTTACGATATTTGCAACGGTAATTCCATCAAAAGCCATATCTTTCCTCATTTCCTGACCGGAGTTGATATTTATGACAATATCGGAGTTTCCGGCATTTCTTCTGATAATAATAGCAGGAAATGCTGAAAATGAAAATATGATTCGCAGTTGCATTTCTTGTGTTTATGTTAGAAAATATGAAAAGATATGGTATATGGATAAGAATTGCATTGACGCAAAAGCGGCTCTATCATATAATAAAAAATGTATGTACTCTTTTTGAAAATGGAGGACTTCATAATGGTAAGCAGCATGACAGGATTTGGAAAAAGCGAATTCACTGACGGACAGCGCAGATATGCGGTCGAGATAAAATCTGTAAATAACAGATATCTTGATCTGAATATCAAAATGCCGAAGGTTTTTAATGCTTTGGAATCGGAAATCCGCGGTGAATTGAAAAAATATATGAAACGCGGCAAGGTTGATGTATATATTACCTATGAAGATCTGACGAAGTCAGGCTCAAGAGTTCAATATAACAAAGAAATTGCACAGGAATATGTAAATTGCCTTTCTGAAATGGCACAGGATTTTGGACTGGAAAGTGACGTTAGAATTTCACTTTTATCAAGATTTCCGGAAGTATTAACTACGGAAGACACACAAATGGATGAGGAGACACTTTGGGAACCTTTACAACGCGCAATACAGCAGGCAGGGATACAGTTTGCTGCTGCACGCAGCAGAGAAGGGGAGTTTCTGAAAAAAGATCTGGAGAGTAAGCTCGACAAAATGTCAGCGAATGTTGAGTTTATAACGGAGCGTTCACCAGTGATCGTTGAGGAATACAGGCAGAATCTTCGGAATAAGGTAAGTGAACTTCTGGAAGATACCAAGATCGATGAAGGAAGACTTCTGATGGAAGTAACGATATATGCCGATAAGGTTTGCGTGGACGAGGAACTGGTAAGACTTCGCAGTCATATCAGTGCCGTAAAACAGGCTTTGGATAAGGGAGACGATCAGAATGGTGTCGGGCGTAAGCTTGATTTTCTTGCACAGGAAATGAATCGGGAAGCCAATACAACATTATCCAAAACATCAGATCTGGAAATATCAAACAGAGCGATTGATTTGAAAACAGATATCGAGAAGGTTCGTGAACAGATACAGAACATTGAGTAGTATGGAGCGACAGTGAACAGATTTATTCATATTGGATTTGGAAATATTGTCAATGCAGGAAAAATTATAAGTATTGTCAGTCCGGATGCAGCACCGGTAAAACGTATGGTGCAGAAGGCCAAGGAAGATGGCGCTGCAATCGATGCAACGCAGGGGAGAAAGACAAAGGCAGTGCTTGTAATGGAAAATGGAATGCTGGTGTTATCTGCACTTTTGCCTGAGACAATAGCTGCAAGAGTACAAACAGAAAGTGATGATATAGATGAAGCGTAAGGGACTTATTGTTGTTGTGTCGGGATTTTCCGGAACGGGAAAAGGCACACTTATGAAAGCTTTGATTGACAGATATGATTGTTATGCGTTATCCGTATCAGCAACGACCAGAAATCCCAGACCTGGTGAAACAGAGGGGAGAGAATATTTCTTTATATCAGATTCGGAATTTGAGAAAATGATAGCAGAAGATGCGCTTGTTGAACATGCAGGATATTGTCATCATTATTACGGAACACCTAAAAAGTTTGTAGAAGAACAGATCAGTATAGGCAAAGATGTCATTCTGGAAATCGAAATACAGGGAGCTTTACAGATCAAAAAGAAATTTCCGGAGGCACTTTTACTCTTTGTTATGCCGCCGAATGTTCCGGAACTTGAGAAAAGACTCAGAGGAAGAGGCACAGAGACTGAAGATGTGATTCATGAAAGAATGCTGCGTGCCAAAACTGAAGCAGAAGGAATCGAGCAATATGATTATATTATTATCAATGATCAATTGGACGAATGTGTTGAACAGACACATGAAGTGATTGAAGCAGCACATTATACACCATATAGAAATGAGCAGTTTATCGAAGAAATCAGATTGCAGCTGGATGAACTTATCTGATCGTGGAAAGAAAACCAGACAGCAGGTATTATTGAAAAAAACATGCAACAGAGATGTTGCCATATAAAAAAGGAGCAAAAATATGATACATCCATCTTATGTAGATCTTATGAAGGTAGTTAATAAAGGCGTTGAAGAAGGCGAAGAACCAGTTATCAGCAGCAGATATTCTGTTGTTATGGCTACTGCAAAGCGTGCGAGACAGATTATTGCGGGAGATGAACCGCTTGTAAAGACTAAGGCAAAGGAAAAACCACTCAGTATTGCAGTTAGAGAACTGGATCAGGGACAGATTCGGATTTTGTCTGATGAAGAAAAGAAAACACTGGAAGAAAAAAATCAGGCAAACACAGGGAATTCGGAACAGAACACAACAGAGAGTGAAGACGAGAAAAACAATTGATGAAAGTATTATTTGTATCACTTGGCTGTGATAAAAACAGGGTAGATTCTGAAGTGATGCTGGGGATGCTTTCTAATCGCGGATATGAATTTACTGACGATGAAGAATTAGCAGAAGCAGCTGTTGTGAATACCTGTTGCTTTATAAATGATGCCAAGGAAGAAAGTGTTAATACAATACTGGAACTGGCCGAGAGAAAGAAAACAGGTCAGTTGAAAGCGCTTCTGGTAACCGGATGCCTTGCACAACGTTACAGGGAAGAAATTCAAGGGGAAATTCCAGAGGTAGATGAGGTTCTTGGAACCACAGCGCTTGACAAAATTGCAACGGCTTTGGATCAGGCACTTGCCGGACAGAATGGGGTATTTTTTGACAGCATTGACAGCAGGCCTGTCGGTGACAGGAAACGCGTATTGACAACAGGAGGGCAGTTCAGTTATCTCAAAATAGCCGAAGGCTGCGATAAGTGCTGTACTTATTGTATTATTCCAAAAGTGCGTGGGCATTACAGAAGTGTTCCGATGGAACAGCTGATAGCGGAAGCAGAAAAACTGGCTGAAGCAGGGGTCAGGGAATTGATCCTTGTTGCACAGGAGACAACTATTTACGGCACTGACCTGTACGGCAGTAAAAAATTACCGGATTTACTCCATGGTTTATGCAGAATCAATGGTTTTGAATGGATTCGCATCTTATACTGTTATCCGGAAGAAATCACGGAAGAGCTGATTCAGACGATCAAAACAGAGCCAAAGATATGTCATTATCTGGATATGCCGATTCAGAGCGGATCAGATGAGATTCTCCGGAAAATGGGAAGAAAAACAGATCAGGCGGAGATCAGAACACTTGTAAAACATTTGCGTGAAGAAATTCCGGATATTTGTATTCGGACGACGCTGATTGCTGGATTCCCAGGGGAAACAGCAGCAGATCACAATCAGACAATGCAAATGGTAAAAGATCTCAGATTTGACAGATTAGGTGTATTTACGTATTCTGCAGAAGAAGATACACCGGCAGCAAATATGCCGGGTCAGGTTTCTGAAAGATTAATGAAGACGAGACGCACCAAAATTATGAGGCTGCAGCAGGGAATCGCGTTTGAGACTGCAAAAAGCATGGTAGGAAGAAATGTCAGAGCTGTAATTGAAGGAAGAATCACAGAAGAAGATCCGGATGATGATGGGGATACTTATGTAGCCAGAACCTATAAGGATGCACCGGATATTGATGGGTATGTATTTATTGGTGGTGTAAAGCATGAAATGATCAGCGGAGATTTCGTGAATTTAAGAATCACGGGTTCTCACGATTATGATCTGATTGGAGAATTAGAATGAACCTTCCGAATAAATTGACTTTATTTCGTGTAGTACTGATTCCTTTTTTTGTGGTATTTATGTTGGTAAATGTTACGGGTAATACGGATAAATGGATTGCACTTATCATTTTTATTATTGCAAGTTTGACGGATTTGCTTGACGGGAAGATTGCAAGGAAGTACAATCTGATCACTGATTTTGGAAAATTCATGGATCCGCTTGCAGATAAACTGCTTGTATGCTCTGCTTTGATTTGTCTGGTAAGCCTTGACAGGATTCCTGCATGGATTGTCATTATTATTATTGCAAGAGAGTTCATTATCAGCGGATTCAGGCTGATTGCAGCAGATAATGGTCGTGTTATTGCGGCAAGTTACTGGGGGAAATTCAAGACAACGTTTCAAATGATTATGGTAATTCTAATGATTGCCGATATATCACAGCTGTTCATCCTGACACAGATTATTATGTATGCGGCACTTATTCTTACAGTTGTGTCGTTGGTTGACTATCTGGTTAAGAATAAGGATGTTATGAGTGGTGAAGTGTGATCTTCGTATTTGAACATTTCAGAAAGATATGGATAAAGAATGGCAGATAATGAAAAACTGGTGCGGCTTCTGCAGGAAAGAAAAATGAGTGTTACAACTGCAGAATCGTGTACCGGAGGGCTGGTTGCAGCAGAGATTACCGATGTGGAAGGCTCTTCAGAGGTCTTTCGCAGAGGTTTTATAACGTACTGCGATGAGGCCAAGCATGAAATGCTGGGTGTACCGTATGAAATATTACTGGAACATACGGCGGTAAGTCAGCAAACAGCAGAAGCAATGGTAAGAGGGGCAGCAGGAAAAGCACAGGCAGACTGTGCAATTTCAGTGACAGGCATTGCAGGTCCGGGCGGCGGAACAGAATTACAGCCGGTTGGTCTGGTTTATATAGGTTTATATGTACAGGGAATGGTAATCGTTGAAAGGCATTTATTCGACGGTGACCGAAGAGAAGTTCGCAGGCAGGCCGCAGAGCGTGCTATCCATGGAATGCTGGAGCTGATCTAGCTGAAAGAGGAGAGAGAGCACTCGCAGGCTTTGCCTGTTTTTGTTGTGTGCAGATTTATGCAGATGGCATAAGAGAGTCGTACGGGTGCACATGGGGCTTGTTAACCAGGCAGAAATGCTGCATGGTTCCGGATATGTCTCCGGATGTGTTGACAGCGGAAATAAAAACCGCAAAATGAACAGGTTGTGTGAAAACAGATTTTCACACCGGACTCTGTGTCACAGACACAAAGTCGCAATGAGCTGGGAAACAGCGTAGAAATGAGGATTGTATGACGTTAGAGAAAAACAATGAAGTAACAGAGAACATCGAAGTGAATGAAAATGCGGATAATATCGTGGCAGAAGAAAAAAAGGAAACACGCATTCGCTATGATCAGTCAGGCCTTGATGAAAAGATTATTCATGCCGTAACTGAAATGGGATTTGAATTTATGTCCCCCATACAGGAAGCAGCTATTCCTGTGATGATGGAAGGCAAAGATATTATTGGACAGGCGCAGACAGGAACCGGAAAGACAGCAGCATTTGGTATTCCGCTTCTTCAGAAAATAGATGCAGCGGATAAACATCTTCAGGCAATCGTTCTGTGCCCGACAAGAGAACTTGCCATGCAGGCTGCAGATGATATCCATGATTTTGCAAAATATATGCCGGGCGTTAAAGTCCTTGCTGTTTATGGCGGACAGGATATTTCCAGACAGATTCGTGCACTTTCAGCTGGCGTTCAGGTTGTTGTAGGAACACCGGGACGTGTGATGGACCATATGCGTCGTCATACATTAAAACCACAGACGGTAAAGTTTTTGGTTTTGGATGAAGCAGATGAAATGCTTGATATGGGATTTCGCGAAGACATTGAAACGATTCTGAAGGAAATGCCACAAGAACGTCAGACAGCACTTTTTTCAGCAACCATGCCTAAACCGATTCTGGATATTACCAATCAGTATCAGCACGATGCAAAATATATCCGTATGACACCGAATGAAATTACGGTATCTTCAATAGAACAGGCATATTATCGGATTGCACACAAGGATAAAGAGGAAGTTCTTGCGAGACTGCTTGATTTCTATCAGCCGAAACGTGCATTGATTTTCTGTAATACCAAACGTATGGTAGATCAGCTTTCGGAAACACTTAAAAACAGAGGTTACCAGGCAGAGGGATTACATGGTGATTTGTCCCAGAATCAGCGTGATACTGTTATGAATCTGTTCAGGGGGGGACGAATCAGTCTTCTTCTCGCAACAGATGTTGCGGCAAGAGGCATTGATGTCAGCAATGTAGATTGTGTATTCAATTTTGATATCCCGGAGGATATTGAATACTATGTACACAG
>JAGOGF010000034.1 GCA_017996845.1 Butyrivibrio sp. | reverse complement strand
TGACTGTATCCTTCCTTTCTCAGCCTTTTTTCATTTCATTGAATGCTTCGAGCTCGGCATTTTCATGTGAAATACCCTGCTCCTCGTATTTACTGATTGCGGTCAGAATACGCTGATAATCATTCGGTACGATCTTCTTGAAATGAGGAAGGTACTCGTCAAAGTGTTCCAGTACCTCTTTACCCAAAACAGACTTTGTTTCTTTTACGTAATCTTTCAGAATTGCCTTCAGCTCTGCAACATCATATTTTTCGGTTACTTCGGTCATTGATACCATGTCCTTGTTCATACGACGGTACAGACTGTGATCCATGTCCAGCACATAGGCAATACCACCGCTCATGCCGGCTGCAAAATTCTTACCTGTTTCACCCAGTACGACTGCGCGTCCCCCTGTCATATATTCGAGTCCATGATCGCCACAGCCTTCTACTACTGCCGTTGCCCCTGAATTACGTACACAGAAGCGTTCTCCTGCAATACCGCAGACATAAGCCTTACCGCTTGTAGCTCCATAAAGTGCAACATTACCGATGATAATATTTTCGCTTGCCTTGAATGCTGCCTTTTCAGGCGGAACCACAACTACCTTGCCCCCGGACAGACCTTTACCGAATCCATCGTTGGCATCTCCAGACAAATGCATGGTCAGTCCCTTTGGAATAAATGCGCCAAAGGACTGTCCGCCTCCGCCAATACATTTCACAACAAAAGTATCTTCCCGCAGGGAATCACCAAACCGTGCCGTTATATCAGAACCGAGAATTGTGCCAACCGTACGATTCGTACTGGACACTTCTACGGTTTCTTCATGATGTGTACCATTTTTCATTGCCTGCGCAAATTTAGGCAGTAAAATTGCTTCATCAACTGTTTTTTCAAGATGGAAATCAAATACATGCGCCGGATCGAAATGTCTTTCTTTTGCATTTACATATTCGGGATCAATGATTGCAGAAAGGTCTACCATGGCAGCTCTCTCTGTAATCTGCTTCTCTTTCATACGCAGGCAGTCTGTTCTGCCCACCATCTCGTCAATTGTCCGAAATCCGAGTTTGGCCATGATCTCCCGCATTTCTTCTGCGATATAGGTCATGAAGTTCATCACATATTCCGGCTTGCCTTTAAAGCGTTTTCTGAGACACTCATTCTGTGTTGCAATACCAACCGGGCACGTATCCTGATTGCAGACACGCATCATCATGCAACCCATCGAAACAAGCGGTGCTGTCGCAAAACCATATTCCTCTGCACCAAGCATTGCTGCAATAACAACATCTCTGCCACTCATCAGTTTACCGTCTGTCTCCAGAATGACCCTGTCACGCAAACCGTTTTCAATCAGTGTCTGATGTGCTTCTGCTATTCCAAGTTCCCATGGAAGTCCTGCATTGTGGATGGAACTGATCGGTGCCGCTCCTGTACCGCCATCATAACCGGATATCAGTATGACCTGCGCACCGGCCTTTGCAACTCCGGATGCAATTGTCCCGACTCCTGCCTCTGATACGAGTTTTACGGAAATTCTGGACTTTCTGTTGGCATTTTTCAGATCATAGATCAGCTGTGCCAGATCTTCAATGGAATAAATATCATGATGCGGCGGCGGTGAGATCAGTGATACGCCAGGGGTCGAAAATCTTGTTTTTGCAACCCACGGGTATACTTTCTGTCCCGGAAGATGTCCGCCTTCACCCGGCTTTGCGCCCTGTGCCATCTTGATCTGAATCTCAACGGCGCTGTTCAGATAGGAGCTGGTCACGCCAAATCGGCCGGATGCAACCTGTTTGATCGCAGAATTTTTTTCCGTACTGTAACGTTCCGGATTTTCTCCGCCTTCTCCGGTATTGGACTTTCCTCCCAGTCTGTTCATGGCAATTGCCATCGTTTCATGCGCTTCCTGTGAAATTGATCCATAGGACATTGCACCTGTTTTGAACCTTTTGACAATTGCAGCTGCCGGTTCCACTTCTTCCAGTGAAATTTCCTTGTTCTGCGGGACAAACTCCAACAGTCCGCGCAGGGTATGCGGCAGATCATTATCCACCATGGCTGTATATTCCTTAAATCTGGTATAATCTCCATTATGGGTTGCCTGCTGGAGCGCGATAATCGTCTGCGGATTGTACATATGGTCTTCTTTATCCGCACCGCTTCTGAGTTTATGCAGTCCCAGGCTGTCAAGCGAGGTATCCACGCCAAGTCCGAGGGGATCAAATGCATGGTCATGCCGATAGGTAACACCCTCTGCAATTTCATCCAGTCCGATTCCGCCTACGCGGCTGACAATCCCGGTAAAATATTTTTCGATCACATCCACGCTTAATCCGATCGCCTCAAAAATACGGGCAGACTGATAGGATTGCAGGGTGCTGATACCCATTTTCGCTGCAATTTTAACAATACCATGCAGAATTGCACGATTATAATCTTCAATCGCAGTATGGTAATCCTTGTCCATTACCCCGATATCGATCATCTCCGCAATACACTCATGTGCAAGATATGGATTGATTGCACGTGCGCCGAATCCAAGAAGCGCCGCCATCTGATGAACATCTCTTGGCTCGCCGCTTTCCAGGATTAACGATATCGCCGTTCTTTTCTTGGTCCGAACCAGATGTTGTTCCACTGCCGATACTGCCAGAAGTGACGGAACCGCAACATGGTTTTCGTCGATTCCTCTGTCAGAGAGAATCACGATATTATAGCCCTTGCTATAGGCACGGTCTACACTGATACAAAGCTGCTCCAGCGCTTTTTCAAGCGAAGTATTCTTATAATACAGTATGGAAATCACTTCAGACATGAAGCCCTTCTGATGAAGCGATTTGATCTTCATCAGATCCACACCGGTCAGAATCGGGTTATCTACTTCCAGAACCTGACAGTTATCACCTTTTTCTTTTAACAGATTCCCGTCTGATCCGATATAAACGGTTGTATCCGTAACAATTTCCTCACGAAGCGAATCGATCGGCGGATTGGTAACCTGGGCAAACAATTGCTTGAAATAGGAAAACAGAAGCTGATGTTTCTCCGATAAAACAGCAAGCGGGATATCATGTCCCATGGAGGCTGTTGCCTCAACACCGTTTGTTGCCATCGGCACAATACTGCTCTTGACATCCTCATAAGTATATCCGAATACCTTATACAGCTTGTCACGCATCTCCTGTGTATGTTCGGGAATCTTCTTATTTGGAATCGAAAGGTTCTTAAGATACAGCAGATTCTGATCCAGCCATTCGCCGTAAGGCTGTTTCTGTGCATAGCTGCTCTTACACTCATCATCCGATATGATCCGTTTCTGTTTGGTATCTACGAGCAGAATACGTCCCGGCTGTAATCTTGATTTTCTGACAATATGCTCCGGTGCAATATCCAGGACGCCTACTTCAGATGAAAGAATCAGTCTGTTATCATCGGTAATGTAATAACGGGAAGGGCGTAGACCGTTTCGGTCAAGTGTCGCACCTACGATATCGCCATCCGAAAAGAGAATTGCGGCAGGGCCATCCCAGGGTTCCATCATCGTTGCATAATAATGATAAAAGTCCTTCTTCTCTGCTTCCATCGCCTTATTATGCTTCCATGGTTCCGGAATCATCATCATTACCGCAAGCGGCAGATCAATTCCATTCATATAGAAAAATTCCAGTGTATTATCCATCATTGCAGAATCAGAACCCGACTTGGTAATAACAGGAAATACCTTTTCTACATCGTTTTCCATAATCGGGGAGGACATGGTCTCTTCCCGTGCAAGCATACGGTCAATGTTACCCCGTATGGTATTGATTTCTCCGTTATGCGCAATCATGCGGTACGGATGTGCACGCTCCCAGCTCGGTGTCGTATTGGTTGAAAAACGGGAATGTACCATGGCAATTGCCGTCTTATAATCCCTGCTCTGCAGATCCTCATAAAAAGCGCGCAGCTGTTTTACCAAAAACATTCCTTTATAGACAATGGTTCTGGAAGAAAGAGAGCAGATATAGGTATCCTCTGAACTTTGTTCAAATTCACGTCTGCAAACATATAATTTACGATCAAAGTCAATACCCTTTGCACAATGCTCAGGGCGCGCAATAAAGCACTGCATGATTTCCGGCATACAGTTTACGGCTACTTCACCCAGAATCTCGGAATGTACAGGGACTGTTCTCCAGCCCAGAAACTGCAGGCCGTTTTTCTCTGCGATCACTTCAAACATTCGCATCGCAAAGGTTCTTTTAAGATTGTCCTGCGGAAAAAAGAACATGCCGACACCATAATCTCTGGCACCGCCAAGTTCAATTCCCAGCTGCTTTGCTGCCCCTTTGAAAAAAGAATGTGAAATCTGCAGAAGAATACCGACACCATCACCGACTTTACCTGTTGCATCCTTACCTGCACGATGCTCCAGTTTCTCAACAATATGAAGCGCATCATCCAGTACCTGGTAATCTGCATGTCCGTCGATATTAACGATTGTCCCGATTCCACAGGCATCATGTTCCTCCTGTGGGTTGTAGAGCGCATTATGATACTGATCTGCCATAGTCATTTCCTTTCGCAATGAAAAAAGCAATGACGCACAGCAAGGGATAGTCCCCCTTCGACTGCGACGCCATTGCCGCTTTTGTATTTTTGTATACAATTTTATGTTTTTATGAATTATGGCGCACATACGAAGAATTGTCAAGTATCATTTTTATGCTGATTTACAAACAGGGACCTTATGTTTTTTTACTGCGCGCAGCTTTCAAATATTTTGACAATATCCTCTTTCTGTAATGGGATATATGCCCGGTTCGATATTCCGCTTGTCCTGACTGCCTCTTCTGCCATTTTTCCAAAATATTCCGATCCGATTCCGACTTCCTGTAAAGTCGAAGGCAGGCCGCATTCCACAAAAAACTGCTGCAGTCTGTCAATTCCTTCTCTTGCCTGACTGTATGGATCTTCTGTGCGGATACCCCATACATTTTCTGCGAACATCGCCATCCGCTTCACCGTGGTATCACACAAAATATACCGCATCCATGCAGGTGTCAGAATCGCAAGTCCTACGCCATGTGTAATATCATAAAATGCACTCAGTTCATGTTCCATCGGATGACAGGACCATGCCCCACCTTTTCCGAGTGTCAGAAGATGATTGAGTCCAAGTGTACTTGCCCACATCAGATTGGATCTTGCCTCATAATCATCCGATCGTTCCAATGCAACCGGGCAGAAGTGGATACAGGTCTTCAA
This sequence comes from Butyrivibrio sp., assembly GCA_017996845.1. Next base: position 13,679 of record JAGOGF010000034.1, on the reverse strand, counting down.
CACGCTCTCACACATCCGGTCCGTAATAAATGCACCGTCATAAGGCTGAAAATACTGCTCGATCACATGCGAAATAATGTCTGCCGTTCCCGCTGCCGTCTGATTGGCCGGGAGCGTGTACAGATACTGCGGATCACAGATCGACAGAACCGGATATACTGCATCATTTGCAATACCAAGTTTTTCCTGTGTTTCTTCATTACTTATAATAGCATTGTTATTCATTTCCGAACCGGTAGCGCTTACTGTCAGCACAACTGCAATCGGAAGTGCTTTTGTGATTTTACTTCCGTCCGCAACCAGATCCCACGGATCACCTTTATAGTATACACCACAGGCAATATTTTTGGCAGCATCAATACAACTTCCGCCTCCAACTGCCAGAATCACATCAATCCCATGCTCTCTGCACAGGGAAACACCCATCCTGACAGAACTGATTTTCGGATTGGGCGAAATCCCACTCAGGTCATATATATGAAACCCGTCCAGAAGACTGCAGACTTTCTCATATAATCCGCTTTTTCGGATACTCCCGCCCCCATAGACCAGCAGAACATTCTGTCCATATACTGCCAGTTTTTCTGCCAGGCAGGAAATACTGTTTTTTCCAAACCGTATTTCAGTTGGTATCCGATATGTAAAATCATTCATGGTGTTTTCTCCTCTTATTATGCCGCCCGTCATAAATAGCAATCTGATTTATCAGGTCTTTCCGTTTCCTCAGATTTTTGCGGTAAATCTGTCATATCGAAACGCTGCCAGATCAATATCTGTTTTACCGACTGTCATCAATTTGGCCATCTGATTTCCGACTGCAGGTGAGATACCAAATCCATGTCCTGTAAATGCACACGCCGTATAAAGTCCGGGTATTTCATCAATCGCTCCCAAAACCGGTATCCCGTCTGCGCTTTTATCACTCCATCCGGCCCATGTACGCACGATCTTGGCATCCGCCAGTTCCGGAAAATATTTCATGATACCCCTGCAGATACAGGGTGCTGTGATACTGCTCGTTGCAGGCGTTCCATTATCCTTATTGGAGCCTTCGTATCCTGAGGATCCGCCAAATACAAACGATCCATGTTTTGTCTGATGTCCATAAAAATCTGCCTCTGCAGTTCCCAGCATCTGATCAAACAGGTGCGGCTGCGCTTCCGTTACAAGCGCCTCCAGAAGCGACTGCGTCATTTGAACATCGATTCCGACCGTTCCCAGTATCTGCCTGCTGCGATACCCTGCCGCCACCATTACCTTTTCAGCTTCATACACGCTGTTTTCTGTAATGACTCTGCGCAGTCTGCCTTTTACCATCTGCAGTTCTGTCACTTTTTCACCGGTATAGAAATGCACCCCACGTCTCCTTGCCATCTTATAATATCCAAGCGTTGTCGTCAGGGGATTGGCATGTCCATCGGTCGGGCACCAGCTTGCTACCGTGACCTCGTCTGAAAGATGCGGATTGATCCTGTGCACTTCATCTGCACCGATCATTCTGACATCCAGTCCGCAGGCAGATGCTTTCTGTGCAAGATTTTGAAGGATTTTTGCATGTCTTTCATTTTTACCAAGACGCAGATTCCCATCCTGATGATATTCGCAGTCTGTTTCCAGTTCCTGTGAAAGTGTCGGCCAGAGATTGCGTATGCCGTATATGACAAGCGGCAGTTCTCTGGGATCGCGTCCGGATTGTCTGACGCCTCCGCCGTTTCTGGAAGATCCTCCTTCACCAATATGATCACTGCCTTCCAGAACAGCCACGCTGACTCCTCTTCCGCTGAGATAATAGGCTGTTGCACAGCCTATTATGCCGCCGCCGATTATAATCACATCATATGCGTTACTCATCCTGTGCCTCCTTTGTTTCATTTGCCAGAACACGCATTTCGGTAGGGCGCATCGGTGCGCGTGATGAAGCAGGTTCCAGTTGTGAAGGTGAAACGCCAAGTTCACGTGCCACAATACCCTTTACAAGCTTTGCACAGGTCTGCCCCTGACAAAGTCCCATGCCGGTTCGTAAATATCTGCGTACCTCTGTAATGGTATACATTCCATCATGCACAGCTTTTCGGATTTCTCCTTTGGTAACCTCTTCACAGCGGCATATGATCATATCATCATCCGGCGCCGGAACAAACGCACCGATTTCTCTGTTTCTGTCATTGACCATCACTGTACCTTCTTTCTGTAGAATCTTGCTTTCATTGCATATGCGGACGGTACCTTAATTGTCAGCAGATTGGTTCGGTCAAATGCCGGCGCTGTTCTGACTTCTACAACCTCGGCGTCGCATACTGCCTGACCGTTTCTTCCAAGCGCCGTTCCTTTTTCTCCTTTTACCGGAAGCGGAAGAAATTCATAGGGCAGCATAACCGTTGCAAACCCTTCTTCTGCGTTTTCATCAACCAGAAAGATGGCCTGACCGGAACAGCTTGCCACACACAGTCCACAACCGATGCAGTCGCTGTCCGGATTAACAGACGGAAGCGCCGTGATCTTATCCCCGATCCTGATACAATGCCTGCTGCAGGCATCCTGACAGGGATTACAGGGGATATTCTGTGTACATTCCATCACCGGATGTATACCGATTTTATGGGATGTACCGGGGAATCTTTCTATTTCGTCATCTGCTACAAATCCATGTGTCAGAAGATTTTCTGATACCGGAATTCCCTCCTCTGTTTCAGTAATGTTCTTCCCTCTGTTAGCCGGTGCGAACATTCCCTGTCTGAGTCCGCTCAACGCATGATCCAACTGATCAATTCCATTTTCTGATTCACTCTTCTCCAGGTATCCCAGATAGGCCGCTGCACGGATTCCGGCCATTCTGCCTTCGATCATGGCAGAGCTTGCCTCCTCAATACCTGCCACATCTCCCGCAACGAAGATTCCCGGGACAGAGGTCGCTCCATGTGCATCACATACCGGTACCTGACCGCCCTTAAGCGGATTGTCTTCCATATCACAATTTGCCATTTTAAGCAGCTGAGACATTGGAGAAAGCCCTACAGCAACACAGATCGTATCAACGTCAAAATGCTTCTCTGTACCGGGAATAAAATTAAAATGCGCATCTACCTGTGCAATTGTAACGCCTGTTACATGGTCCGTTCCTTCTGCTTTTACGATTGTATGGGAAAGGAAAAAAGGCACACCGGTTCTTGCCACTTTCGCTGCATGTACGCCATATCCGCCGATCTTCGGAGCCGCATCCACCAGTGCTGCCACTTCACATCCGCATTGTAACAGCTGGAAGCTTACCACCAGTCCGACATTTCCTGATCCCAGCATGAGAATCCTTTTGCCGGGCCTTACACCATGCAGATTCATCATCGTCTGCGCAGCTCCTGCACCGATCACGCCAGGCAGTGTCCAGCCTTCAAACGGTACCATGTTCTCAGAAGCACCTGTCGCAATTATGATTGCATCCGCTTTATAATGACTTACTTCTTCTCCTGTTCTTACTACAATTTCCTTATCCTGATACAATCCGATTACAGTTGCATTCAGTACGACCTTTACACCTGCTTTATCTGCTTCTGCAAGAAGTTCTTCACCGATCACAAATCCACGGATTTTGGCTCTGTGCTCTTTTGATCCGAAAAATTTATGGATCTGTTTGAATAACTGACCGCCCGGTCTGTCATTTTCATCAAATACAACTACCTGCAAGCCGCGTTTTGCAGCCTCAATTGCTGCTGAAAGGCCGGAGGGTCCTGCGCCTACCACGATCAGATCATATCTTTTCATTGTTTTTGCCCTCCTGTTCTTCAAACGTACTTGCACTGACTCCATATTGTGTCTGTACTTTCATACCTTCCTGCAAAGGTGTTACGCATGTTCTGATATTGGGTTTATCATTTACGATCATGACACAGTCTGTACATCTTCCGATTGCACAGAAAATGCCTCTGGGTAAATGTTTCCCGGCAGTATAGCGATGCACCATGACTCCTGCAGCCTTGAGCGCCGCCGCAATCGGTTCTCCTTCATAACCTTCCAGCTTTTTTCCGTCATATAAGAAACTGACTTTTCTTCCTTTTTCTATTTTTCCCAGAATCGGATGAATATCAATTCGCTCTTCCATTTTCGGCTTCCTCCCTTATCATGTAAGATCCGGCTTACTCCACAAGTGGAGCGGTACTCCCAGTCCCATTTTTTTTGCATTTTCGTAACATACTTTTCCCCATGCCACATCTTCTACCGGCATCCCTCCGACGGAACATACAATAATCTGGTCATCGCTTATTCTGCCTTCTCTCTTTCCCAGAATAATATCTCCCAGATCATATATGTCCTGTCTGGTAATCAGCCCGTCATGCACCATATCCGTAAATTTGGATCCGATGATATTATTGGCACCAAAGGATGGATAGGGAAATTCTTCGGACCATGCATCATACAGCTTCATATTATCTACTACAAGTTTGCATTCCCTTTGCATGAAATCATCATCCATATCAAAAGCACTGATCCCGATCAAAAGTGCCCCTGGTTTTATCCATTCACCTTTTACAAACGGATAAGTAGCGGGATCCGTGTTCCCTGAATTTGAAAAAACAATCACATCCGCGTCTTTTACCAGTTCTTCAATCGTCTGTACTTTTTCCACCTGTTTGAGCTGTGGATAACTTTCCTGAACATATCTGGCAAATTCATCCAACGATTTCTGTCCACGCCCTTTTATTTTGACGGTATCAATTTCCGGGCACGCTGCCATCATGGCTGCCAGTCCGGTTCTGCCCATCACACCCGGTCCACAGATCCCGCAGACCTTTGCGTTCTTCCTGGCAAGATGTCTTGCTGCAACACCTGGAATGGCACCGGTGCGGTAGGCACTGAGCAGATTCGCACTCATCAGACAAAGCGGCGCTCCGGTATCCTTATCATTGAGCATGACGGTCAGAATGGATCTGGGAAGCCCCAGTTTCCGGTTGTCCATATTGGATCCATACCATTTCATTCCCATCAGATCAAAGGATCCGCCGATATAGGCCGGCATCGCCATAAACCTTCTGTCATCTCCCTCATCTTTGGGCATATTCTCAAAAGGTGAATCCATGGGAAAAGATACCTGACAGCCATGTGAATTATGGTTCTGTCCTCCCATTACATAATCTCCTGTATTCAGGCACTTGACCACTTCCTCCATTGTATCAATACATTCTGGCATATTCTTGACACCGGCACGAATCATGTCCTCTTCACTCAAAAAAATAAAATCAATCGCAGGGTACTGCATCTGTATCGTCCTCCTCTTTTTTTTATGCAGAAAAAGCGATGGATTCTGCTCCATCGCTCTGTTCTGTCCTTTACTTTAATCGCTTGTGCGTGCCGTTTCAATTACTTAAAAACACCATCATTCTGCTCATTTGTACTGATATCTGGTACAAAAGAAGTATTTTCTATTTCAGATATGGTTCATCCCATAATTTTAAAGTGGTACCAATCTGCTTTTCCGATGCTGCCTTGTAACACTCATATCCCCAGGAGAGGTCTTCGAGCGGCATTCCTCCGATGCTGCAGAAAATAATTTCGTCCGAGTCTGTTCTTCCCTTCGAAATTCCGTTTACAATATCACTCAAATTAATAATCTGATTCCGTTCTTTAACCCCTGTGTCCACCAGATGTACGAAATGCATCCCCATGATGCACCATTCTCTTTTCCTGCCGAGTTCGTCTACCGGTCCCCTGGCAATGAAATTTTTCATATATTTTTCATACATTCCATAATTGTCTGCAACCATTTTCATATCTCCAAGTTTTGTAAAATCCCGGATCAGAAAACTGCCAAGTGAAAATACGGTTGCACCCTTTTTGAACCATTCCGGTTTGAACTCCTCCATATCCTGCTTGGTAACGGACATTGCCTCACTGACCACATCTGCATCGCGGCAGGCTTCTTCCAGTGATGCGCATAGTGTAATTTTTTTTACTTTCGGATATTCTTTTTCAATATACTGTTTCATATCAAGTGCCGATCTGGAATGTTCTGAACTGCCGCGCAACTTAATCTCCTCTATTTCCGGTAGAACCTCCATATAACAACGCAGTGCTTCTTTGCTGATCGCACCCGGTCCGATGATGGATAATATCTTTGCATCCGGATTTGCCAGGTAAACAGCCGCCATTGCAGGCATAGCACCGGTACGCATCGCACTGAGTAGATTCGCGGACATCATTGCAACCGGCGCTCCGGTATCCACATCTGAAAGCGTGACCATCAGAATAGACCTTGGGAGACCAATCTGCAGGTTATGACTGTTCGACCCGTAAAATTTTTGTCCTGCAATATGATACCTGCCTCCCAGATAAGCAGGCATTGCCATGAAACGCCTGTCCGGCCCGTCATCCAAAGGAAACCCCGGAATATCCGACTGCGCAGGGAAATTCACCTGCAGTCCATGTTCATCTGCTTTGGGTCCCCCCAGCAGAAAATCTTTTTTTCCAAAAAGAGACATGGTCTCTTTCATGGTATCAATACACCGTTTTGTATCAAGCACACCTGCTTTTATCATATCTTCTTCATTCAGATACAGAAAATCAACTTTCATGGTCACCTGCTCCCTTTGTCTGTCACTGTTTGAGTTTGTTCCACATATCGTTATAAACATTTAATGTATCGGAATCCAGATCCTGGACATATTCACCTGCCGCAATTACATCCGCAGGCGGATTTTTGGCCGGATTATTCGAATAATCCGCTCCCATTGCCTTAACTGCTGTTACATTCGGACACAGATACGGAAATTCCTTTGATACCATCTGTGCCGAAGTCGGATCCAGCATGAAATTTATGAACTGCATGGCAGCATCATAATTTTTGGCACCCTTTGTAATACACCAGTTATCCATGAAGATATAGGCACCTTCTTTGGGATACACGATCTGGATATTCGGATTTTCTTCCATTGCAAGCGCGATTTCCGCACTCCATGCAAACCCTGCACTGCAATCTCCTGAGATGAGCGCCGATTTCGGACTGTCGGAATCATAGAGTTTGACATTATCCTTGAGTTTCATCAGTTGATCCGATATTTTCTGCAGTTTCCCCGTATCGGTTTCATTCATACTGTATCCAAGACTGCGTGCAGTCATTCCGATTACCGCGCGGTAATCATCCAGAACTACCAGCGAGTTTTTAAGAGAAGGATCAAACAGATCCGCATAACCTGTAATTTTCTTTTTTACAACAGAAGTATTGACTGCAATCGCTGCCACTCCGCCCTGATACGGGACGGAATATGCATTCCCGGGATCGTAGGATGGATTCAGATACTGCGAACCGATATTACTTATATTCGTCAGCTTGCTCTGATCCAGTTTTTCGAGCATTCCCTGTGCAATCATGGACTTAACCATATAATCACTGGGCAGAACAATATCATAGGTTCCCGTGGATTCTGATTTTACTTTGGCAAGCATATCCTCATTGGAAGAATAGGTGGAAACGTTCACTTTGATTCCTGTTTCATCCTCAAATTTCTTGAAAACAGAATCTGGAACATATTCGGTCCATACAAATACATTCAGTTTTTTGCCGCTGTCTGCAGATGCACTTTTCGTGCTTCCGCATCCAGCCATTACGGATGCCGTCATGATTACCGTAAGTACCAGGCAGATTATTCTTTTTTTCATAATGCTCCTCCTTTTCAGACCTTAATAGTGCTTGTGCTTAATAAGCAGATCGCTTTGCGTCAGAACGACCAGCAGAATCGTGCCGACCAGTATCAGTGTAGAGAGTGCGTTTACATCCGGGGCAACCCCGCTTTTAATACTTTCCATTACTTTCAGAGGATAGGTCATCGTCTGCCCGTTTACAAAATAGCTGATAATGACATCATCAATGGAAAGCGTAAATGCCAGAAGTGCTCCTCCTGCAATTCCGGGCGCCAGAATCGGTAGTGTAACCTGCATAAAAGTCCTGATCCGGTTCGCCCCCAGATCCATACTTGCTTCCTCCACTGAACTGTCATAGCCGGCAAGCCTTGCTCTGATATTAAAAATCACAAACGGGATACAAAAGGAAACATGTGCCAGAATCAGGGTCAGCATACCACGCGGAATATTGACTTTGGAGAACATGGTCAGAAGGGATATTCCAACCACAATCTCCGGGATCACAACCGGAATATACAAAACAGCATCAATGATTCCTTTTCCTCTGAATTTATAGCGGTACATGCCAACTGCTCCCAGGGTTCCGATCACCGTAGCCAGAAGGGTACTGACACCTGCCAGAATCAATGTATTGCCAAATGCTCCCAGAAGTTCCGTATTGGTAAACAGTTCTGCATACCATCCAAAAGTAAATCCTTTCCAGGATAGATAAGGTTTGGAGGTTGTTGCATTGAAGGAGTTGATCACAATTACCACAATTGGCAGAAACAAAAACAGGTACACCAATATACAAAATAATTTCCCGCTTTTATGCCGAATACGCTCTTTTTTTTCTCTTTTCATTGTTCCTGTCCTTTCAGACTCCAAGCTCATCCATGCTTCCGCCTATTTTCTGATAAAGCTTTACCAGCAGCAGCGTAATCGCAATTAAAATGATGGACAATGATGCACCAAACGGCCAGTTATTTCCGCTTTGAAACTGTCTTTCAATCAGGTTGCCGATGACATCTGAGTTTCCTCCACCCAGGATATCCGAAACAAAGAAATAACCCAGACATGGAATAAATACCATGATACTGCCTGAAAAAATACCACCGCTTGTAAGTGGCAGAATTACATGTATAAATGTCTCTGCCCTTCTGGATCCAAGATCAGCGGATGCTTCCAGGAGACTCTGATCCAGTTTTTCGATTGAGGTATACAGCGGCAGGATCATGAACGGCATCAGACAGTACACCATACCCAGCACGGTTGTTCCTCTGTTAAAAAGGAAATTAACCGGTTCCGATATAAGATGCAGAAATGTCAGGATGTGATTGAGCCAGCCGTTTGTTCCAAGAAACGTGCGCCAGCCGTATATTCTGATCAGCGAATTGGTCCAGAACGGAATAATGACAAGCATATACAGAATATTTTTATTTTTGCTCCTTGTCCTTGCGATCAGAAACGAAAACGGATATGCAATCAGAATGCATACCAGCGTAGTCAAGAACGCAATCAGCAGAGACTGCAGATAAATATGGGTATACTGTGGATCTGCCAGCATAATATAGTTCTTGAAGGTAAATCTGAAAACCACATTATAATATTCATCGATTGAGCAAAAGCTCATGATCACAACATAAATCAGCGGAATCAATACCAGAAACAGCATACAGACTGCAACCGGGGACACTGTTACAAGTGCCGGAAGTGCATTGGACCTCCACTCGTGTTTGGAATGCTTCATCAGCAGCCTCCTACTTTAAAACAACATTTTCCATCGCCTGATATACAATATGACTTTGACTGTGTATCAGTACCGCATCCTTTGGATCCCAACAGGGATATACCTGTTCTTCTATCTGTGGAAGCGTTTCCCCTGCCAGTTTTTCCATCTTGAGTTCATTTCCATTTGGAAGTACCGCAATACATTTCACAACAGATCCTACATAGATGTAATCTCTAACCACTGCCCGCAGTGTAAAGCATTCTACCGGAGCTGTTTTGAATTTCATTTTTTCCGGTCTGACGGAGACGGTAATATATTCTCCCTTTTCAAAGTCCGTTCCCTTTCCCGCGATCACACCATTTTCGACCATGATACGTATCTCTTCCTGTTCCATATCAGAGATACATCCGTCAAACACATTGGTCTCTCCGATAAAAGTAGCCACAAATTTGGTTTTGGGAGATTCATATATCTGCGCCGGCGTACCGATCTGATCTAGAACCCCTTCATGCATGATTGCGATCCGGTCGCTCATGGTAAGGGCTTCTTCCTGATCATGTGTTACATATATAAAGGTAATATTCAGTTTTTTCTGTAAGCGCTTCAGTTCCAGCTGCATCTGTTTGCGCAGTTTCAGATCCAGTGCGCCAAGCGGTTCATCCAATAGCAGCACCCTTGGTCTGTTGATCAGTGCTCTGGCAATTGCAACTCTCTGTTTCTGCCCACCGGACAACTGCATCGGATATCTTTTCTCAAAACCCTCCAGCTGTACCATCGCCATCATTTTCATGACACGGTCAGCAATTTCTTTTTTGGGAACCTTTTTCATTTTCAGACCATAGGCTATATTGTCATAAACAGTCATATGCGGGAAAAGCGCATAACTTTGAAACACAGTATTGACATCTCGCTCATACGGTTCTTTTTCTGCAATGGATTCTCCCTGCACAAGGATACTTCCGCTGCTGGGTTCTTCAAACCCTGCAATCATACGAAGCGTTGTTGTTTTCCCACATCCGGAAGATCCCAGCAGTGTCAGGAATTCGCCTTCTTCCACATTCAGGTTCAGATCCTTTACCACGTGGTTATTGCCATATTTTTTATTCACACCTTCGAGTTCTACAATACATCCCATGCAAATCACCTGCGTTTTCTGTTTAATCCCCTTAAAGGGCTCTGGAACCTCTTTCACCGGTTCTGATTCTGACTGCTTCTTCGATGTTTCTGATGAAAATCTTACCGTCCCCTACATGCTCTGTTGCACATACCTCCCGGACTTTCATGATAATGGTCTCAACATGCTGATCATCTACCACCACATCAATCTGTATCTTGGGAAGAAGATTGATATTGGTCTTATATCCTTTGATTTCGTTAACCCCGTCCTCCTGCGCAACACCTTTCTGTGTTCCGCATCCCATTACTGTGGACAGGGTCATTCCGCCGCATCCCATATCTTCAATGATCTTTTTGATACCTTCCAGTTTCTCAGGTCTTACAATCATTACTACTTCTTTCATAATCTTCCCTCCTTCATTAATCGCAAAAGAGGCCGTCTTTCGACAGCCTCTTTGCTCAAGTGCTTACTTATGTTATGTAGCATCATAATCCAGAAAAAATACCTTTACAATGCACAGGAATTACCATTTTCGTACCACTTTTTAAGTACTCTGTCTGCATCATTCCTTTTCCCGGATCATCTTAAACAACTGTACCCGGTTTCTGACTCCCAGCTTCCGGTAGATATTCAGAATATGTTTCTTGAGTGTATTCACGCTGATTGTCAGTTCCGTGCATATTTCCTCATTATTTTTCCCCGCCATCAGCATGCGCAATATATTCTGTTCCTGATGTGTCATCTCATATTTCTCACTCGCCCGTGACACGGTTAATTTTTCATCCAGCGGATTTCCGTTTTTCATATCCTGATGCAGCCGGTATGCCATATGATCTTTGAGCATATCCAGCAAAAAAATATCATCATACTGGAAATTATCCTTACCGATGCACCGGTAAAAGGTTACCACCCCGACAAATTCACGATCCCTTGCCAGGATCATCTGCAGGGAATAATGCCAGTTGTTGGGCCTGTATACCTTTCTGTAATACTCTGTCTCTTCTCTCTTCTCATCCGGCATAATGTCCGTTTCTCTGTATATAAGAGACTTTCCGCTGTACATGATACCCCTGCTGTAATCCAGCGTTTCATATAACTGCGACATATCCTGATCACAATTAAATGTGATTGGAGACACGAGTTTCTGGCTCTTATCGCGGGATGGAAGATAGAAATCTGCACTGTCAAAATCAATCAGCATGCGCATCTGCTCCAGAAACTGCTCCCGCATCTCACGCATACTTTCCGTTGTATAGATTTTATATATAATACTGTTGAGCAGTATCCAGTCGTTGGTTTCAAGTGTTCTCATATCCTGTCCTCACATATTTCTGAAACGACTCAGGAATTCCGCGGTAAGTTTTTGCTGTGGATTACCAAATATCGCTTCCGCATCTCCCTCTTCTGCAACGACTCCGTCTGCCATAAATATCACATGTGATGCCACATCACGGGCAAATGCCATTTCATGTGTTACCACCAGCATCGTCAGGCCTTCCTGCGCAAGTGTTTTCATGACATCGAGCACTTCTCCCACCATCTGCGGATCGAGTGCTGACGTGGGTTCATCAAACAGCAGCACTTCCGGTTCCATCGCCATCGCCCTTGCAATGGCAACACGCTGCTTCTGTCCGCCTGAAAGCTGTCTGGGTCTGGCATTTATATAAGGCGCCATTCCTACTTTATCCAGATAGGCAAGTGCATTTTCCCGTGCCGCCTCCCCGGAACGTTTCATTACCTTTTGCTGTCCGATCATGCAGTTCTCGAGAACGGTCATATTATTAAAGAGATTAAAGTTCTGAAATACCATCCCGACCTTTGAACGGTATACGGATTCCGTCATGCCCGGATTTTTCAGTATATCTTTTCCATGAAAAAAAACGCTTCCTCCATCCGGCATTTCCAACAGATTAATACACCTTAGAAAAGTTGATTTCCCGGATCCTGATGCACCGATGATACAGGTAACATCACCCTTTTGGACTTTCATACTGATATCCTTTAATACAATATGGCTTCCGAATGATTTTCGAATATTTTTTGCAATCAGCAGCTCTGAATCTTTCATCTTGCACCCTCCACGGTTCCGGTGTTGACTGCCATGACATAGTTATCCGGCCCATCCATCTTCTTTTCGACGGATCGCAGAATTCTGGAGCAGGTAAAAGTCATTACAAAATAGACAACCATTGCCACCGAAAATGCCTCAAAATAGGTGTAATAAGCGCCTGCAACCGTATTGGTTGTATAAAAAAGTTCAACAACACCGATTACATTCAGTACACTGGTATCTTTAATATTAATGATCAGATTATTGCCGATCTGTGGCATGATATTGCGCATTGCCTGTGGTAAAATGACATACCGCATGGTCTGGATATGTGTCATACCAATTGCCCTTGCGCCTTCTGTCTGTCCCTCATCTACTGATAAAATCCCGCCTCTTACTGTTTCTGTCATATACGCCCCCGTATTGATCGAAACAATGAAAAGCGCTGCAAACATGGTAGTCATGTGAATCCCAAAAAGCGCAGCAGCTCCATAAAAAATGAACATCGCCTGCACCATCATGGGTGTTCCGCGAAAAATCTCCACATACGCCATACAGATGAACTTCACTGCGATCAGCAGGCCTTTTTTGATCGGATGCCCTGCCTGCGGATGTGGAATCGTCTGCACCATTCCAACCAGCAGTCCGATCAGGCACCCAAATACGGTACCGATCAGTGCAATCAGCATGGTAAATCCGGCTCCCCTCAGTATGCTGATACCGTATCTGGACAGGATCATCTCTATTCTTCCCAAAAAGCTCTGTGGCATAGGTCTTATCCTTTCTGCTCAAAAATGATCCATCGTGCACATTTGCACATCATTTTGCTGTCGCCATTGGCTGAACTGCAATTGCCTGATCCATCAGTTTATTGAAATCATCTTTTGTCATCTGATCCACCACTGCATTTACAGCTGTTTTAAGCGCCGTATTGCCTTTTTTCATGGAACAGCCGATATTGATATCTTCTGCCGATACCTGATAGTCTCCTTTTGTTCCTGAGAAATCAAGAAGCTTCATATCCGGATACGCGATCAGTGCAGCTTTTGCAGTCGGCATGTCTGTTACAACAATATCCGTTGCCCCGGAATTCAGTGCTACCAGCATCTGTGGTGCGGTCTTCTGTGCGGGCTGAATGCTTACCCCCGGAATCTGGGGGATACATTTGTCATACC
>JAGOGF010000146.1 GCA_017996845.1 Butyrivibrio sp. | reverse complement strand
AAATACCAATATGAAGCGCAGCAGCAGCATGACTTCGAAGCTGCGGAAGTGTCTGATAAACAGCCAGTACCACGCAGGTAATCAGTTCCCTTGTCTGATCATTCAGACTTCCCAGATAACTGACCTGTCCGAAAATAAATCTCTGCAATATCTGAAAAAGTTCGGGATCATTACCTTCTCCTTCATTTGGCTTTTTTCCGAACAACACTTCGAATTTCTCTTCACAGGCCTTTATTCTGTCGGCTTTTGAATTGTACATTTCTTCCTCCATTCCGGAGCGTTCCCTGCAAAGATTTGTGCTCCGTCTCAAATCTTCTGTGTGAAATAGTTTTACCGGAAATTTCTTATACTCTTACTTTCAGAATGTTTTGACAATCTGCACTTTTTGTCCTTTTCTGAACTTCACAAGCCCTGCACGGTTCAATGCCACCATAACTGCCGGAATCAGAATCAGCTGTATTACAATTCCCGGAAGTGCATTGATCAAAGCACCAGCCATGAACAACTGCCATGTAAACACATTCCCGGTAACGCCGCTGATCAGCATCATTGCAATTCCCCATATGATACGGCCTGCAACCATTGCAGTGATCAGACATTTATATAACGCTGCCACGCATTGCCATCTGGAACGAGCATACAGAAGACCTGCAACTGCACCATATGTTGCAAGTTCAAATGCCATTGCAACACCATTTGGAAAAAGTGCCGGCATTCCAAAGACCGCACCGCGAAGGAGCGGAAGTATAAATCCTACTGCCAGACCATACTGCCATCCGCAGATCAGTCCGCAGAGTAAAACCGGAATATGCATGGGAAGAAGCATTTTGCCAAATTGCGGTATCTGTCCCGTCACAAATGGAAGCACCAGACCAAGTCCCATCAGCATTGCCGCCTGCGTCAGTTTCATGACATTCATTTTTTTCATTTTATCTCCCTTTCTGTCAGTTCTCACAGTTTTCATCCCAGGTCAATTTCCCTGTTTCGACCGCAATCTCATATCGTGCGATCTTATAATTCAACCGATCAAGTGTCTCATCAATTTTTTTTCTGCGATCGAGCAATACTTCTCTCTGGTCCGTCAAAAGCTGCAGTCTTGCAGAAATTGTTGTATCACCTTCCTGATATAGTCTTACATACTCAATCATCGCTTCTACAGGAAGTCCTGCATTTCTCATGCAAATTGCCAGCTGTACCCATCCAAGATCAGACTCCTGATAATCGCGGATACCACCTGCAGTCCTTGTAACCGCCGGAATCATGCCTACACGCTCATAGTATCTGAGTGTATCCTGCGTAATATCAAATCGTTCGCATACATCTTTAATTGTCATTCAGATATACTCCTTTCCATAATCATACATCTTTTTGAGCATAACATCTGGTGTTAGCTCCAAGTCAATGCATTTCATATAATTCTCTCATTTTCTTATTTCCATATGAAAAATCCCATAATACAGCTTCGGTTTCCGTGTATTATAGGATTTTCATTATTTAAGGGTCTTTTCAGTTAAACATTTCACTTGCCCGCTCCATCCGGCTGATTATCCGTACATGAAAAGGGCACCTGGATTCACATCCGCCACATGCCATGCAATCTGATGCATTTGTATGCAACTGTCTGTAATGCTCCCGCAGCGACTGCGGAACCACAGGCTGCATTTCTGCAAGATCAAGAAGCTTATTGACCATAGCAATGTCAATTTCTGCAGGACACGGCGCACAATGTCCACAATAGGTGCATTGTCCTGAAATAAAAGCATGACTTGGTGCACCTGCAAGTACACTTGCGTAGTCTTTTTCTTCGTCCGTCGCAGTTTCATATTCTACCGCTGCAGTCACATGTGCGGGCGAATCATAGCCCACCATAACCGATGCCACTGCCGGACGTGTCAGTGCATAATGTATACACTGCACCGGCGTTAGTGCGACTCCAAAAGGTGAATGTTCTGCCTGAAACAATCGTCCGCCGGCATATCCCTTCATAACAGTGATCCCAACGCCATTCTTCTCGCAGACTTTATACAAGTCTTCTCTTTCCGGTGCAATTCCTCCCAGTTTTTCATCATATTTTTCCGCAAAAAGTGTATTGATATCTTCACTTGGCGGCAGCAGATCAAATGCCGGATTGAGACTGAACAGGATCATCTCCACAATTCCGCTTTCCGCCGCAAGTTTTGCAACAACAGGATTATGCGAACTCATACCGATATGCCTGATTTTGCCGCTCTGCCTGAGTTCTCTGACATATTCCAGAAACTCCCCTGTCATAATTTTCTCATATTCCGCTACTTCATCCACAAAATGAATCATGCCAAGATCAATATAATCTGTCTGCATTCTGGCCAGTAAATCTTCGAATGCCGCTTTTACCTGCAGCATGTCACGGGTTCTGACATATTGTCCGTTTTGCCATGTTGACCCGATATGCCCCTGAATGATCCACCGCTCTCTTCTGCCCTCAATTGCTTTTCCGATGTTGGTTCTGACATTTGGTTCTGACATCCAGCAGTCAAGAATATTAATCCCCTGTTTTTCACACGTAGCAACAATTGCACAGACTTCTTCTGTATTATGCCGCTCAAGCCACTCTCCGCCCAGTCCGATTTCACTTACACGCAGCCCCGTTTTCCCCAAATCCCGATATTTCATTTGTCCTCTCTTTCCCAGCCGATTAATCATAAACAATATTGGCATATACTTATTAATAATAATATAGCATACCCTGGCTGCCACCTGCTGTTTTTTATGCTGAATATTTCGCTTCCATTTTATGCAGTTTTTTCATTTGGTATCGTAATGCGATATTATATTTCTTAAAGTGTCGTTCTGTTTCATTGTAATTGTCCACTTATTTCGTTACACTAAAATCAATACAAAAACGGAGGTGATCATAAATGATTCATTTATCAGAAAATCTCATACGCTTCAGAAAAGAGCAGCAATTGACACAGTCTGAGGTGGCTGATCATATCGGCGTTACAAAAGCTTCCGTATCAAAATGGGAAACCGGACAGACAATGCCTGATGTGGCACTTCTTCCCCTGCTTGCTTCTTTTTATAATGTAACGCTGGATGAACTGATGGGTTATGAACCCTTATTGAGCAGAGAGCAGATTCAGGAAATCTACCTGCAATTTTCCGAACGGTTTGCTGCAGAACCGTTTGACGCCGTTTATCCGGATATTCAGCTTAAAGTCCGTCACTATTTCTCCTGCTGCCCCTTTCTGTTCCAGATGTCCGTACTATTATTAAACCACTGTGACCCTCGCATTGGAGCACTGATCAGCGACGTTCGCAGCACGATCATGTCCCTGTGCCATGAAGTGGAACAGAAAAGTAATGATCGCATGCTTTGTGAAAGTGCCCACACGATTCGGATGATGGTCAGTCTCCAGTCCGGCTCATACCAGGAAGTGATCGACGAACTTTCCGATCTGACACAGCCGGACAGAATTGATGATCAGTCTTCTCTGCTGGTTATGGCATATATGTCCAAAGGAGAACTACCGGAAGCAGAACGTGCAGCACAGATCAGTGTATATAAACATCTGCTGCTGATCATTCAGCAAAGTATGCACCTCCTTACCCTATGCGCACATGATCCGATCCGTCTCGAAATGACCCTGACCCGGATAGATGCGCTGATGCAGGCCTATGATCTGATCCATCTTCATCCCAACACCGCAGCTGCTTACTATTATCAGGCTGCCGTGACAGTTGCTGCGCTGCTTACTTCTTCAAAAGCTTCTGTACCTGACGGATTTTCCAGAGAACGGGTTATTTCCCTTTTACAGAACTATCACCGAGCGGTTATCCTGCTGTTTCGGGATGATCTGAAAATTCACGGGGACGACTACTTTAACCGCATTACGGAATGGTTTTCTGAAAGCGCTTTGGGAGAAATTTCCATTCGCAGCAAAAAAGAAGTACTTACAACCGTGCTGGATGCATTTGATCATCCTTCCCTGCAGTTTCTGGGAAAAGAACTTCTGCAGAATATGAAGGAAAACCTTGCAAAGGAGTGTGCATCTTATGTCTGAATATGAAAAGATCGTGATGACAGACACTAACCTGTTCTGGATCATTTTGTCCTGTATCCTGCTCCTGATTCTCCCGCTGCTGTTTCTTATTTTCTGGAAAAAGAAATGTGGGAAGAAAGTAAGATACAAAGCACTGTTCATCGGTGCTGCCGGCTTTCTGATATCTGCCAGAGTCCTGGAACTTGGTGTTCATATGTTTTGCATTGTTTCCGACAATCCGGTTTCCCGCTTCATAAACGGACATGTTGCTGTCTATGTTCTCTATGGCATTGTCATGGCCGGTATTTTTGAAGAGTGCGGCAGATATATCATACTGCGCTACCTGATCAAAAAAGAGAATACAAGAGAAAACGCAGTTATGTATGGGATCGGTCATGGCGGTATTGAGGTCTGGGTAATCTCTCTGATGTCCCTGCTAACCTATCTTGTCATTGCCGTTATTTTTTCCAGATATCCTCTCCAACAGGCAATGGCCCTTCTGCATATTACAGAAAAAGGTGCCGCAGCGGCTCTGCCCGCTGTTCAGACTGCTGCTGCCTTTGGTATTTCTGCCGCAGCATCCACCGTTTTAGAACGGATTTTGTGCATGTTTGCCCATATTTCACTCACAGTTGTCGTTTTTTACAGCATTCAGAAACAGAATAAAAAATATCTGCTTCTGGCCGTTTTCCTGCACATGCTTTTCGACCTGGTGCCTGCGCTTTCACAAAAAGTTACACTAAATGTATGGCTCACGGAAGGCTGGATCGTCCTCTGGACAATTCTGCTCCTCTTCCTTGCGCGAAGGCTTTATACGCGGTGCGGCATGCAGGACAAGTGATCTGTAAATTACAGGAACAGGGTTTTGCAACAATAAGATTCTTTTCATCAAAAAACAGGCATTTGAATGCGCCTGTTTTTTTGATGATTCTTCATCTATTGCTCTCCTGATTTTTCCATGCTTCTGAGGTAAACCACATTATGATCCGGATCATAAAAGCTCATATTTGTAGCACCCCAGGGACGCTTTGTCGGGGGCTCCATAATCTCAGCGCCAAGCAGAACCACCTTTTGGTATGCCTTTTCCATACTATCTACTGTAAACGCCATACACATATTCTGATTGTCATTGCCTTTGACTGTACCGTCATTATATATGGTAAAAGATATCTCACCTTCCAGAATGAACTGATGCGTGGCATCTTCACTGTGATTGTCCACTTCCAGCAGTTTCTTATAAAAATCTGATAACCGTATTACATCATTTGTCAGCAGACATATTTCACCTATTCTGATCATTTTCCCCTGTTTTCCTTTTTCTCCCGCTATCCCTGTAAGTGCAGGGTGCAACTGCTGGAAACTGCTTTTTGTATATGCTACTATTAGAATATATTATATATTTACATATTTCATCCATAAAAAGAGGTTGACATGAAAAATAAGAAAGCTATCATATTATTTTTGATTATCACATTGATCTTAAGCAGTTTATGTTATTATGTTCGAATCAAAGGCGGCGAACAAGCGGAAGGAATGACTGCAATCCTGATGTTCTGTCCGACTATCTCCGCGCTGATCGTTCATATGGTATATTATCGCAAAGAAAAGATACTGGGCATTAACCGGTGCCGCCTGCCATATGTTGCGGCTGCCGTGATCATACCCTTTCTGTATCTGGGACTTTCCTACGGAATATATTGGCTTTTGTCAAAAGGCTCACTGTCAGGTCAGCTGTATAGCAATTCCATTGGCATGCTGCTCTTACTGATCCCGTCTTCTCTGATCACTGCTGCAGGGGAAGAAATCGGCTGGCGTGGTTTTCTGTTACCCAAAATGGCAGAAACCTGGAACCTGAATATCGCCATTTTCTTCTCGGGTCTCATCTGGGCTATCTGGCATTATCCGCTTATGATAACCGGTTTGTATCAGACCGGCACTCCGCTTTGGTATCAACTGCCTGTTTTTACCATCGAAATTTTTGCAATCACTGCTATTCTGGCTGTTTTAAGGCTTCGTTCCAAAAGT
>JAGOGF010000145.1 GCA_017996845.1 Butyrivibrio sp. | reverse complement strand
AAATGGAGGTGTCATAATTCAGTTATCCACAATTGATAGCGGTCAGAGAAGGAATTGGTTTAGTGCGCTCTTTTTTCTCCAAAGATATCCACATGGATTAAAAATGAATTATGAAATTTCCTCAATTTACATTATGCCTGTAGTAATTGCAACAATTGTGCTTCTGGTATTTCTGACGGCTACCTTATCCAGGAAAAGCATGACGGTAATGGCCGGAAATGAACTGGATTCATCTATTGCAAACCAGGCAGACAATATTGAATCATGGTTGGATGAAAATCTGGAATTTTTTGCAACAGCCAAGCAGACAATAGAAAGCACGCATCCGGATGCGATACAGTTACAGACAATGCTGGATTCGTACTACGGGTTTGATAAGAATTCGCCCGACGGGCTGTATATTGGAACAGCAGGCGGGAAAATGTTTAAGGCAACAGAATCCAAAAAAGATACTAACGACCCGACATCGACTGCCTGGTACAAACAGGGGCTTACCAGAGTCGGGATGGCATATGGAGCGGCCTATAAAGATGCAAGCGGCAATAATGTAATCAGTGCAACCGGAATTTTAAATGACGGAACGGATGAAATCAAAGTGATTGCGGCAGATGTTACGCTCGATCAAATCAGTATTATTGTTAATTCCGGGGTAAAGATGCAGGATGCAAGTTCCTTTCTTGTGGATACATCGGATAATACCATTCTGGCACATAGAGATAGTGCGCTTGCGTCTACAACTTTAGTGGAAAATGATAAAGATCCTCTGATGAGCGGCGTTGCAAAGGCTCTTACAGGAAGTAATTACGCAGATGCGACCATTGCAAATTATATGGTGGCATATAAGCAGATATCAGTGCGATGATTGCAATCATTGTCAGCAAAGTAATATCTCCAATTTCTTCTATTACAAGGAATATTTCAGATATGTCTTCCGGTGATTTTACAATTGCGGTAAAGGCAAAGAGTGATGATGAAATTGGAATTATGGGAAATAAAGTAGGGGAGTTTGTTGTCAATATGCGCAACATGATTTCCAGTATTCATTCGGAATCTGAAAGACTGAAAGCGCAGTCGGATAATAGTGATCTGGTATCCAAAGAAATGTATGGTGCATCACAATCACAGGCAGAAGCAATGAAAGAACTGAATCAGACAGTTGATCAGCTTGCATCTGCAGTTAATGATATTGCGCAGAATGCGACGACACTCGCAGCAGTGGTTTCTGATACAAGAGAAAACAGTGAAAAAGCGGATAGCAGTATGAAAGAAACTGTCCAAATCTCACAACAAGGGCGTGCAGATATGGAACAGCTCAGTGAAGCAATGAAAGAGATTCAGATGGCAAACAGTCGTTTGGTAGATTCGGTTAACAAAGTTGGCTTTGCATCTGAAGAAATAACCAATATTGTTAGCCTCATAGCAAATATTGCTGAAGAAACTAATCTTTTGTCCTTAAATGCTTCCATTGAAGCGGCAAGAGCAGGGGAGGCCGGAAAAGGTTTTGCGGTTGTTGCGACGGAAATAGGAAAGCTTGCACAGACAAGTGCTGACAGTGTCAGCAATATCGGGAGTCTGATCAGTGAAGTGCATAAGCTGATTGCAGATGTCGTCGGGCAGGCCAATACCAGTGCAGATAGTATACAGCATAATTCAGAGTTGATTGAAACTGCAGTCAGGACTTTTGACAGGATCTTTAATAATATTCAGGAATCAAATGAATTAATTGAGAAGATGATCAGTGATGTTGAAAAAGTTGATGATGTTGCCACAAATGTTGCGGCAATTTCCGAAGAACAGGCAGCAAGTGCGGATGAAATTCTGGCAACCTCTCAGAATATGGTAGAACAGGCAAACAGTATTACCAGAAGCAGCCAGGATGTAGCAACAAATTCTCATGAACTTGCCAGTACTTCAGAAACACTTACAACGTATGTGCAGAAGTTCAAAATATGAGGGAGGTGGCAGCATATGGATAAACAGAAGTTGAAAAAAGCAGCAGCAGTTGTGCTTGCGGGAATGATCACAGCAGGGATGCTGGCCGGATGCGGAAAAGCAACGACAGCAGGAAGTGCCGGCGGAATTAAGATTTTATATACAGCGGGTGCAAATGATGATCCGTTTCGGACAAGTCTGAGTAATGCAATCAGTGCAGCGGCGCAGGAGAATGGTGTAACAATTGAAACAAAACTTTGCGACAATAAACTGCAGAAACAGGTTGAAGATGTAAAACAGGCAAAAGCAGATGGTTACAGTGCAATCATCATTCGACCTGTTGATCCTACGACGGCACTTCAGCTGGAAGTTGCTGCAGATGGTCTCCCAATTATTTTTTTGAATAACATGCCGGACAAGAGCAGGCTGGTGGCAAATAAATATATTTACGTAGGTTCAAATGAAGAACAGGCAGGAAAGTGTAAGGTCGAATATGTTTTGAAAAAATTAGGGAATCCTTCTACGATGAATGTAGTTATTCTGGAAGGAGAGAAAGGACATTCCGGTACGATCGGAAGGACTTCTGCTGTAAAAAACACACTGAAAGATGCAGGAGTAAAGGCTAATTATGTATTTGTTGATTATGCAAACTGGTCTGATACGGAAGCAGAAACCAAGATGAACCTGTTTTTTAAAACAGGACAATCCTGTGATGCGATTTTCTCAAATAATGATACCATGGCACTTGGTGCATGCAAAGCACTGAAGGATCAGGGAAGTGATCCTGCATCCATTCCGGTTACGGGGGTAGATGCAACTGCCGATGGATGTGCATCTATTGCCGCAGGAGAAATGGCCTTTACCGTTTTTCAGGATGCGGAAGGACAGGGAAAAGCAGGAGTGGCAGCAGCGGCTGCACTTGCAAAAGGCAAAACCATTTCTTCTGTAAAAGGTGCAACAGAAGATGGAATGTTTGTGTGGGTACCATTCGTACCGGTTGATGTTTCAAATGTTTCCCAGTATCAACAAAAATAAGAAGTAAAGAAAATCAGCTCCATGTCAAACCGGCAGGGGGCTGATTTTTTTAAAAATATGTGATTTCTATTTTTCAATGTTATCGGCTGAATCAATATGGCTCATTTGCTGCAGCAAAGAGATTTTTGTATCATATAATTTCTGTGACAGATCAACATATACCTGATGCGGATTAACCAGACGCCTTGTTTCATCCCACAAGGTAGCTTGCTCCTGCTGACAGTAAGTACGGATATCCATGACCTTGGGAGAATTGTAACAGCACTGACCGTTTTGAAATACCGGTTTCATCAGTTCGCGCAGAATGAAAGATCCAGGTTTTAACATCGTCTTTTTCCACGGCTCAAGCGGATCAAAAAGTAAGAGCGGTTTATCTTCTGTAAATTTTTCATTATCCATACAGATCAGATCAGCCTTAATTTTTCCGGAAGTCTTTTCATAGATACGATATATTTTTTTGTTGCCCGGATTCGTTATTTTTTCTGTGTTTTCTGACAGTTTGATCTTAGGCTGAAAGGTTCCGTCGGGATTCATAATAGCAGCAAGTTTGTAAACACCGCCAAAGGATGGATTATCTTTTGCAGTAATCAGATTGGTACCAACTCCCCAGGAAGTAATCGCAGCGCCCTGCGTTTTTAATGAATCGATCAGATATTCATCCAGATCATTGGAAGCCGAAATGATGGCATCCGGGAACCCGGCATCATCCAGCATTTTCCTGGCTTCCTTGGAAAGATAGGCAAGATCACCGCTGTCGAGACGAATCCCGTAAAAAGAAAGCGGAATATTTTCTTCACGCATTTCACGGAAAACCCGGATTGCATTCGGTACACCGGATTTTAAGGTGTCATAAGTGTCTACCAGTAATATACAGGCAGAAGGATATAATTTTGCATAGGATTTGAAAGCACTGTATTCATCGGGAAAACTCATAATCCAACTGTGAGCATGTGTGCCTTTAACCGGGATATCAAAAAGCTGTCCACATAAAACGTTAGAGGTACCGGTGCATCCCCCAATTACAGCGGCTCTTGCACCATAGGTTCCGGCATCGGGACCCTGCGCACGGCGAAGACCGAACTCCATGATTCCGTCACCGCGAGCGGCATAACAGATTCGCGCAGCCTTTGATGCAATCAGCGATTGATGATTTATGATATTCAAAATAGCCGTTTCCATCAGCTGAGCCTGCATAATAGGTGCAACGACCTTAACAAGAGGCTCTCGCGGAAAGATAATTGTTCCCTCCGGAATTGCATAAATATCTCCCGTAAAATGAAAATCCCGAAGATATTCAAGAAAAGGCTCATTAAAAATTCCAATGGAACGCAGGTAATCAATGTCTTCTTCTGTGAAACAAAGTTCTCTGACATAATCAATAACCTGTTCCAGACCGGCCATTATAGAATAACCACCGCCAAAAGGATTAACGCGATAAAAAGCATCAAAAATAACGGTCTCGTTTTGATTCTTATTTTCGAAGTAGCCCTGCATCATGGTCAGCTCATACAGATCAGTCAGCAGTGTAAGGTTCTGTTTTGACATTGCACCCTCATTTCTGCATATTTCGCAATATATTTGAAATAATAATGCCAATATTCTACAACTTTTTTGTGAAAAAAGCTATAATGGACCTTAATACAGGGAGGCATATCATGCGGTTTGTGATACAGGTGGTCACACAGGCACAGGTGACGGTGGAAAGTCAGGTGAAGGGTGAGATTGGAAAAGGATTATTGGTATTAATCGGAATAGGACGAGATGATAATGTGAAAATAGCAGATAAAATGATCAAAAAGCTGCTTGGCATGAGAATCTTTGCGGATGAGAAGGGGAAGACCAATCTATCGTTGGCAGATGTTTCGGGAGAGCTGCTTTTGATCTCACAATTCACGTTGTATGCAGATTGCAGGCATGGAAATCGACCGGGATTTACAGATGCCGGGGCACCAGAACCTGCAAATGAACTGTATGAGTACATTTTGTCTGCATGCAGGAAACAGGTGGCGGTTGTAGAAAAGGGCGTTTTTGGAGCAGATATGAAAGTGACACTTACCAATGATGGTCCCTTTACGATTATTTTGGATTCTGAAGATCTGAAATAGGGCGATAGTAATTCTTTACAGGGGAGGCGGTCCTTTTTTCCTCAATAAATTCCTCTACCTGCTTGAGATGTTCTATATTGCGGCGTGTTTCTCCTTTTTGAATTTCTTTTCGATAGGCAGAAGGAGATAAGTGCTTTTCCAGTCGAAAAGCTTTGGAAAAAACCATGGGATCTGAATATCCACAGGAAATTGCGATGCTCTCAATGGGCAGTTCTGTCAGCTGCAGAAGCTCGACCGCTTTGGCGATGCGAAAAGAAGTAAGATATTGTTGAGGAGACATTTCGGTCGCTTTTTGAAAAAGTGTATACAGGTAGCTGCGATTAATACATACATAGGCGGCAACATCGGTAATTTTGATAGGATTATAGTAATTGGCCCGGATAAAAGATACGGCTTTTTGCACATAATTATTGGCACTTGCAGAATCATTTTTTTCCGGAATGGAGCTGCTGGCAATGACAGACAGGAAAAGCGATAGCTGACCATTGCGCTCGAGTACATCTGCGATACTGAAGGTATTATGGTCCATCATGTTGTGGACGATTTCATAGATCCGATCAGAATCATCACAGCGAAATACAGGCTGCTGTAAAGAAAGACCAAGCAGTGCGATGGTCTGTGATGCAAGATTTCCGCCAAATCCCACCCATACATAAGTCCAGGGATCTTCAGCGTCAGCTTCATAGTAGGCAAGTTCCTCAGGCGTAATCAAAAAGCCATAGCCGGATTCAAGAGGATATTTTTTGCCGCCAATAGAGAATTGACCTTTTCCGCTGATGATGAAATGGATCATGTAGTGTGGTTTGATGGCAGGACCAAATGAATGATGGGGGAGTGTCTGGGAAAGACCACAGCAGGTCACATAAAGACTGCCGGATTCTTCTTCTGCAAACTCCAGTTTATATGCTTTTTCCATAATGAACCTCTTTTTGGGTCAATTGTTTCTATATTCTATTTTATGATGAGAAGAAAATACAATCAAGTATAAGGGTCTATTTCTTTATTTGAACAGGCTTAGGGAATTTATTTTGCAGGTTCGTATATTTACGGGAGGATTGCTTTACCGATATTAT
>JAGOGF010000144.1 GCA_017996845.1 Butyrivibrio sp. | reverse complement strand
ATAAAATAACGAAAAGAAGCGGAGTATTGAGGGGAAATGCATATTATCATTGTAGGATGCGGTAATGTCGGAAGTGCGCTGGCAGAGCAGCTTAGTAAAGAAGGACATGAGATCAGTGTAATTGATGAGCGCAGTGACATTCTGCAAAATGTGGTCAATAATTGTGATGCGATGGGAATCGTCGGGAATGGTGCCAGCTATTCGACCATGACAGATGCAGGGATCGAGTCAGCGGATCTGATGATCGCAGTAACTGATTCGGATGAGCGGAATCTGTTGTGCTGTCTGATCGCAAGAAAGGCAGGTAACTGCCGTACCATAGCAAGAGTACGTAACCCCATATATAAGAGAGAAATCGGGTTTATCAAGGAAGAACTCGGTCTTTCCATGGTCATAAATCCGGAGGAAGCAGCAGCAAATGAAGCGGCCAGACTGCTGAAGTTTCCTTCTGCAAATACCATTGAAACATTTGCGCGTGGGCGTGCAGAACTGATCAAGCTGACGATAGAGGAGCATTCTGTTTTATGCGGTAAGTCACTGAAAGAGATTCAGACAGAACTCAAAAATCGTGTATTGATCGGTATTGTGACAAGAGGCGAAAAAGTTTTTATTCCGGATGGAAATTCAGTTCTTTGTGCAGGAGATGAGATTGCAGTCATCGGTTCTATAAAAGCGATGATTTCATTCTTTAAAAGAATGAAACGACCGACGGCAGGGGTGCACTCCTGTATGATCGTCGGAGGAGGCGAGACTGCCTATTATCTGGCAGGTCAACTTCTGTCTGTCGGCGTGGAAGTGAAAATCTTTGAGCGTAACAGAGAACGCTGCAAGGAACTTGTAACGCTGCTGCCGGAAGCAATGATCATACATGCGGACGGAACAGAGAAAAACAAACTGTTGGAAGAAGGACTTGCAACGGTAGAGTCATTTGTGACACTGACGGATCTGGACGAAGAAAACATTATGCTGTCCATGTTCGTACACAACCTTTCCCCAAAAGCAAAGCGTATTACAAAAGTGCATCGCGCCGGCTATGAAGAAATTCTGGGTACACTTGATGTGGGAAGTGTGCTCTATCCCAAGAATATAACCGCAGAACGTATTGTGCAATATGTTCGCGGAATGACCAATTCTTTTGAAAGTAACATTGAAACCCTGTACCGGATGAACGATGGGAAGGTTGAGGTGCTGGAATTCCTGATCCGTTCAGAGTCACCTGTAATCGGAATCCCGCTTCATCAGATAAAGCTCAAAAAAGGCATCCTCATTGCCTGTATCAATCATCACGGAGAAATTGCGATTCCGGGAGGGCAGAGCAGGATTGCCGCCGGAGATACCGTAATAGTCATTACGACATCTACCGGATTTCATGATATTTCAGATATTCTGGCGTGAAAAATATCAGGAATGCAGAAAAGAGAATGAAAAGGACAGGATTGGATTGTAAAAATGAATGTTTCAATGATCAGATATGTTTTATTTAAGGTAGTAGAGCTGACAGGGATTCTGATGACTCTGCCGATGCTTGTTGCAGCGATATATGGAGAACAGAGTGATGTAAAAATATTTGCAGTTCTGATACTGATCTGTTTTCTGACAGGTTATCTGGGAGGGCGTTTTTGTAAACCCGTGAGCAAAGTGTTTTTTGCAAAAGAAGGCTTTGTAGTGACCGCTCTCAGCTGGATTCTGATCAGTATGATTGGGGCACTGCCGTTTACACTTTCCGGAACCATACCATCTTATGTGGATGCACTTTTTGAAACGGTATCCGGTTTTACGACGACCGGAGCAAGTATACTTGCGGATGCCGGAAAAGTAAGGTACGGCATTCAGTTCTGGAGATGTTTCACACATTGGATCGGCGGGATGGGTGTTCTGGTATTCATGCTGGCGATTCTGCCTATGACAGACGGATACAGCATGCATCTGATGCGAGCGGAGAGTCCGGGGCCTGCGGTAGGAAAGTTTGTACCCCGTGTAAAGGATACCGCAAAGATTCTGTATCTGATATACATCGGGATTACGGCAGTTGAGATTGTACTATTGAAAATCGCGGGGCTTAATCTGTTTGAATCTGCAACGCTTACCTTTTCGACAGTCGGCACAGGCGGTTTCTCAATTGCAGCAAGTGGTTGCAAGGACTATCCGCTTGCAGCGCAGACCATTATGACGGTATTCATGGCACTTTGCGGAATCAACTTCAGTGTTTTCTATTTAATGCTGACAAAACGCTTCCGGGAAGCCTGGCACTGTGAAGAGATGCGATGGTACCTGGCTATCATGCTGGGATCGGGAACACTGATCGCAATCAATATATACTGTGCGGGGATCGTAAACTCTCCCTATCTGGCATTTCATCATGCGATATTTACGGTTTCTTCCATCATGACTACAACGGGTTTTGCAACGCTTGACTATAATGTGTGGCCGCAGTTCAGCCGGACACTTTTATTCATATTGATGCTGCTGGGTGCCTGCGCAGGGTCGACCGGAGGCGGACTGAAGATATCAAGACTTATTATTCTGCTGCGAAATGCCAGAAATGAACTGATATTTTCGACGCATCCCAAGAGCATGAGAAGAGTCAGTATGGATGGTCACTGCGTAGAAGGTACAAC
Organism: Butyrivibrio sp.; assembly: GCA_017996845.1. Next base: position 3,537 of record JAGOGF010000144.1, on the reverse strand, counting down.
GGTAAAGTCTGTATCTGCATATCTTGCGTGGTATGCATTTATTTTTCTGGCTTCTTTTCTGGTCATATCGACAGACGGATTTGATTTTGAAACGAATATATCTGCCATTGCAGCAACCTTCAACAATGTGGGACCCGGTCTGAATATGGTAGGGCCGATCGGAAATTACAGTGCTTTTTCCGATCTGTCCAAAATAGTCATGATATTTGATATGCTGGCGGGAAGACTTGAAATCATGCCGATCCTGACACTTTTCTACTTCCGGACCTGGAAGAAATGATTCCACAAAAGAGCTTACAAAATGGCTGCGCGGATCAGATATAACAGGAACAAATGAACCGGATAGAAAGCATAAAAGAAATATTTGAATTTTTTCCCAAGGAATCCTCTTTGCCCGTTATACAGAAGCATCAGAATAAATCCGGGGAACGCCCATTGTTCGGAATAGACGAAAAGTGCAAAAAAAGCATATCCTGCAAGCAGAGCAAGCGGACGTCGGTTATACAGCAGGTAAAAAATCGTGATCAGTGTAATGCCATAATAGCTGTAATCTGTATGCAGGAATTCTGCGAGTGCGCATCCTGCGGCATAGCTGGCAAAACATAGAATAAGAGAAAGAATCCGATACAGGGCAGATGCTTTCGTGTCTTTTCTGTTCATGCGGTGCCAGATCTCATCGATCGCCCAGATAACGCCAAGGCCTATTGCAAGTGTGAAAAAGACATTCTGATCGGTCATTTCCAGACTGAAATTGGATCGCAGGATTTGCGGGATATCAAAGGAACCGGCATGATCTCTGACAACAAGCGCGAGGTCAAAGGGAATTTCAGATACAAACGCAAAGATGGTCAGATTGCGCAGATATCGGATTCTGCTGTGTGTGTAGTGGAAGCCTTCCACGATCATGAAACAGAAAATGGGGAAAGCGGTACGTCCGACCCCACGCAGAAATTCATACAGAACAGCACTTTGCTGTGCGTTCATTCCGTGCGGAAGTTTGCCGGCATAGAGACAGTACAGATACACGCCTGCAGTTGCATGGTCGATCAGCATGGTTAGAATTGCAACCAGTTTAAGCGTACTTCCGCTGAAGATACGGAAACGCTGCATTGAAATGGATGTTGTTTCGTTCATAAATTAACCTTTCTGAGCGGATAGTTGATATTTACAAATGGCAGGAAATGTTCCGCATCTGATTATACACTTTTTTCAGATGAAAAAAACGGGATAAAATGATTTACTTCTTAAGATATGTTTAATATGATTTTCGTCAGAACAGGAGCTGAAAGATGAAAAAAAGATATAGTAAATGTGTGGCTTGTCTGGGAATTATATTTATGACAGGGTTTATCTGCGTGGGATGCGCAGCAAAACAAACCCGGAAAGTGGAGGCAAAGGAAATGCAGGTAACATCAAAGGATCTGGTAAATGGTGTCTGGAACTCCGATATCACCAAAACAAAGCATGGGAGCAACCGGTCACCGGAACTGTCATGGGAAGCGGTAGATGGTGCATCGGAGTATGCAGTCTATATGGTTGATGAGAAGGCACATAACTGGCTGCACTGGAAAGCAAGCGGGATTACCGGTACAGAACTGACAGCAGGAGCCAATTTATCTGAAAGCGATTATGTAGGTCCATATCCGCCATCCGGAACCCATACCTATGTCGTGTATGTATACGCACTTCGCAAACATGCGGATCACTATGCAGGCAAATTCGACAGCATGAACAAGCGCATGGATCAGATGGAGCAGGAAATGGATATTGCAGAGGGCAAAAGCGGAAATATAATTGCCCGGGGTATTTTGTCCGGAACCTATACTGTAGGGCAATAAGAGATTGGTAGTTGACAAACAAAAATGATTACGGTAAACTTTTAAAGTCAGCTGAGAACAGCTGACGAAATGCGATAGTAGCTTAGCTGGTAAAGCGCCACCTTGCCAAGGTGGAGACCGCGGGTTCGAATCCCGTCTATCGCTCTTATAATAAAAGCCAGTATTTTAGCGGAATCCGCTTCTATACTGGCTTTTTACGTTGCTTCTATGTGAATAAAAGTACAAGCGTATGTAGTAAAATGCAGTGATTTAGATTGGTAGTTGCCACGCGAGTTGACATGGCTATATAACTGATTCAAAGTATGCAATTGCTTTATTGGTCAGTAATATATCCCTTTTTCTGATAGTCATAATTACAGCAAATGGCATATCAATGTTCCGGTCAGATTGTGTAGTTTTTGGTGCTTTAATTTGTGTTTGTTGTGATTTATCAACTGCAGCAGATCTATGGACGTGGATAATATTGCCTTTAATATCTTCATGCATGGATAACGCACAGATTTCTCCTCGTTTTAATGGTCCGAACGCAGCAAGCATGATTGGTATTTCCAATTTGGTGCCTTTTCAGGATGAAAAAAGTATTAGCAGCTACAAATACTCGTTATTTTGAAGTGGTGATATGATTATATGTAACAAATAAATCATATAATAAGGAGACGGATTGTTATGGAAAACTTTTCATATAGCATATATTTGAAATTGCTAGAGAAGGATGATAATTCTATTGCAGATGAATATAAAAATAGATTTATTCCCAAGTATCTATATAAATATGCATCATTTGACAAGAATACTTTGTATAAAGAGAAAATGGAGCAATTGGAAAAAGAGCAAATTTGGGCATCGAAAATTAAAATATTAAATGATCCATTTGAATTTAAGGTGCTTTTTTCTATACTTGAAGATAAAGATAAGGAAACATATGATGAGATAATCAATCAAAATGAAGTGATTTCATTAACAAATACATGTGTTGACAAGTTAATGTGGTCACATTATGCAGAAAAACATACAGGATATTGCCTTGAATATAAAGTTTGTGATGAAATTAGAATTTATCCAGTTGTGTATAGGAATAAAAGAATCAATATCACAAGAGATGTTCAAGAGTGGTTTAAAAATATAAGTGAATGGAGGGACAATGATTTTAATATGTCGCATGGTGAGAATGAAAAATATCGGTTACCATCTGAAAGGTTTGCAAAATTATTCTATTACAAGGATGCGGTATGGAAATATGAAAACGAGTATCGTATTGTAACAAATGCGGGAAATGATGGTACAAAATCAATTGGAAGTGTGCATTCTTGTGATGAATTTAATATTAAACTTTCAAGAGTGATATTAGGATTGAATTGTTCTCCAGAACATCAAGAAAGAATAGAAAAGTGTGTTGAAAAAATTAATAAAGCAAGATATGAGAAATATATAAAGGGATTTGATGTAAGTGAATATGATAAATTAAGGTATCTTTTTAATTTTAATAATGAGAATGTTAAAATTGCAAAAATTGAATCCGACGACAATTTGCACCTAATTGCAAATGATTATATTTGTAAATACTAATTTTGTTCGCCGATTGTAAAATCAACTTGGACATCTGAATAATATAAAGATCCATGGCAGGGTCTTTGGTAGAATGTAAATCACCACAACCTACATCTACAAGGAGAACCGCCACCATGGACTACCCCAATTC
>JAGOGF010000143.1 GCA_017996845.1 Butyrivibrio sp. | reverse complement strand
ATTGCGCAATACGCAGGCGCAGTAGCTATGGAGTGTTTTGGCATCGTAGGTATGGCAAATGTAAGTGTGAAGGATGGTCTTGTTAACCTTCTGAAAATGGACAGTATGACAAAAGGGATCAATGTGGCAGTCAATCCCAATCATAAACTGATTCTTGATTTTCATGTAATAGTATCATATGGTGTAAGTATTTCCGCTGTGGCGGATAACCTGATTGATAATGTGAAGTACAAGGTGGAGGAATTCACCGGACTTGAAATTGAGAAAATAAATATTTATGTTGAAGGCGTCCGGGTCATTGATTGATATTACCGGATTTAGGAGGATTTTACATTGAATACCAACACAATAGATGCCGGAATGCTGGCTAAAATGTTTCTGGCAGGAGCCAGGAATCTTGAGGCAAAAAAAGAATGGATTAATGAACTGAATGTTTTTCCCGTTCCAGACGGAGATACCGGTACAAACATGACAATGACAATTATGGCAGCTGCAAAGGAGGTTGTATCTTCAGATCAAACGGATATGGCAGCTGTCTGCAAATGTATTTCTTCCGGTTCACTTCGAGGCGCACGGGGAAATTCAGGTGTTATTCTGTCCCAGCTGTTACGTGGCTTTACAAAGGTCGTTAAAGACCATGATGCAATCGACTGCATGCTCACTGCAGAAGGATTTGAAAAAGCAGTTGAAACTGCATACAAAGCCGTTATGAAGCCTAAAGAAGGCACGATATTGACCGTGGCAAAAGGAGCAAGTGAAAAAGCACGTGAGCTTGCAAATGAAGGCGTTACAGATTTAACAGTTTTTATTGATGAAATTATTAAATATGCAGATGAAGTTCTTGCAAAGACACCGGATATGCTCCCGGTTCTGAAACAGGCGGGAGTCGTTGATTCAGGCGGACAGGGATTGGTACAGTTTCTGAAGGGTGCATATGATGCATTTCTTGGTAAGGAGATTGATCTGACAATTCCGGAAACCGAGATGCAGAATGAAGAATCTGCTGCAGATCAGGAAAAGGAAGAAGAGATAAAGTTTGGATATTGCACGGAATTTATCATTTTGCTGCATACAAAGCTGAATGTAAAGCAGGAAATGGATCTGAAATCCTTTTTGGAGTCAATCGGTGACAGCATTGTAATGGTTGCTGATGATGAAATATGTAAGATTCATGTTCATACCAATGATCCGGGACTTGCCATTCAGAAAGCGCTGTTGTATGGACAGTTATCTAACTTAAAGATTGACAATATGCGTATGGAACATCGTGAGAAGCTTTTTCATATGAATCAGGATGGCTCTGCAAAACAGATTGAAACGGAAATCTCCGGAATGGCAGAAAAAACACCGGCAAAACCTGTCGAACATGAAGTTTCGCATGGAACGGAAATTCCGATTCAGGAAGATCTTCCGGTTGAAAAAAAGGAATTTGGATTTGTTACAGTATGTGCAGGCCCTGGTCTGGCAGACATATTCAGAAGTCTTGGAGTTGATTATGTAATTGAAGGGGGGCAGACGATGAACCCCAGCACTGAGGATATTCTGAATGCGGTTGAAAAGGTAAATGCAGATACCGTATTTGTTCTTCCCAATAATAAGAATATTATTATGGCGGCAAAGCAGGCAGCTGAACTTGTGGAAGACAAGAAAGTGGTTGTCGTATCAACCAAAACTGTCCCACAGGGTGTTACTGCGGTTATCAATTTTGTTCCTGATCAGTCCCTGGAAGAAAATGCTGAATGTATGAACGATGCAATCAGCGGAGTCAGTACCGGAGAAGTCACCTATGCAGTCAGAGATACTGTGATTGATGATATTTCAATCAAACAGGGTGATTATATGGGAATTGGAGATTCGGGGATTCTGTCTGTAGGATCAGAAATTGAAGATGTTACATTTGAAATGCTTCAGAAATTCATGTCAGATGATAAAGAACTGATCAGTATCTATTATGGAGCTGATGTATCAGAAGAAAATGCGGAACAGCTTCGGGATCGTGTTTCTGAAGAATTCGGTTCCTGTGATGTAGAACTGCAGTATGGCGGTCAGCCGATTTATTATTACATTGTTTCTGCGGAATAAAATAAACTGAATGGATAGAGAGAGCCGCGTGGATCGATGCAGGAATGCCACACGGCTCTTTTTGGGTGAAAGCGGATGAACAGGGACGCCTTAAAACAAACAGTTGTATCACTAAAGGGAATCGGCGAAAAAACAGGAAAACTTTTTGAAAAATGTGGTATTACCTATCTGGAAGATTTGCTTGCTTACTATCCAAGAACATATGATGCTTTTGAAAAAGCTGTCTCTGTCTGTGATGCAATACCAGGACAGATTTGTGCAGTCAGATGTGCAATTACCGGAAGTATGATGAGCCGTCATATTCGTAATCTTGCCATTTTATCCTTTGATGGTGCGGATATGACCGGTAAGATCAGATTCACTTATTTCAATATGCCCTATCTTCGTAATTCGCTTAAAGCTGGTAATTATTATATATTCAGAGGAATGCTTGAAAAAAAGGGAAGCTCTCTGATTATGGAACAGGCCAAAATATACAAAGATGAAGAATATGCACCATTGATCGATACCCTTCAGCCAAGATATTCTCTGATAAAGGGCATGACTAATCACATGTTTATCAAAGCCATGAAACAGGCACTTACGGATGCTGTGTATTTACAGGATCCGCTTCCGGAAGAGATCAGAAATGAAATCGGATTGATTGGTTATCGTGATGCTGTTTCCCAGATCCATTTTCCGGGAAACGTTTCTGCGTTTGAAACAGCAAGGAGAAGGCTTTCATTTGATGAATTTTTTCAGTTCGTATTAAAACTGCGATTACTGAAAATTTCGGAGGATGAGACGGTAAATGAAGCAGTTATGCTGGAGGTATCTGATACCGCAAGGCTGATTGAAGCACTTCCTTATCAGCTGACAAATGCACAGATGAAAGTCTGGCAGGAGATCAGCGAAGACCTTTCAGGGATACATGTCATGAACCGTCTGATTCAGGGAGACGTTGGATCCGGTAAGACGATTTTGGCTTTTCTGGCACTTCTTATGACTGCGGCAAATGGTTATCAGGGAGCAATGATGGCGCCCACGGAAGTCCTTGCAAGACAGCATTATGATTCACTCAAAGAGATGGCAAAGCGGTATCATCTGCCTGTCAGACCAGTTCTACTGATAGGTGCTGTTTCTGCAAAAGATAAGCGGGAAATCAGGGATATGATTAAGTCTGGTGCCTACAATTGTATGATCGGGACAAATGCACTGATTCAGGATTCCGTGGAATATCATAATCTGGCACTTGTGATTACAGATGAACAGCACCGCTTCGGCGTAAGGCAAAGAGAAAAATTTGCAGGAAAAGGGAACCAGACCCACGTGCTTGCCATGAGTGCCACGCCGATTCCGCGAACACTTGCCATTATTTTATACGGAGATCTTCATATTTCGATTTTGAACGAACTGCCTGCAGGCAGAATGCCTGTTAAAAACTGTGTGGTTGGAACGCAATATCGTGAAACCGCTTACAAATTCATTATTTCCGAAGTGGAAAAAGGGCATCAGGCATACGTAATTTGTCCAATGATTGAAGAAGGCGAAATGGATGGCGTTGAAAATGTTACAAATTATGCTGCAAAAATGCAGGAACTACTTCCCGCGCAAATTCAGATTGGTATATTACATGGTAAAATGAAACCGATTGATAAAGATCGGATTATGGAAGCTTATGCAACGCGTCAGATTGATGTTCTGATTTCTACAACCGTAATTGAGGTTGGAATCAATGTACCTAATGCTACAGTCATGCTGATCGAAAATGCGGAACATTTTGGCTTGGCACAGCTTCATCAGCTCAGAGGACGTGTAGGAAGAGGCGTTGCTCAATCCTATTGTATTTTCATAAATACCTCTGAAAAAGAATCAGCAGCCAAGAGACTGGATATCATGAATCATTCCAATGACGGATTTGAAATTGCGGAAGAAGATTTAAAACAGCGTGGGCCGGGCGATCTTTTTGGCATCAGGCAAAGCGGGGATCTGAATTTCCAGATTGGTGACATTTACAGGGATTCTGATCTTATAAAAGCTGCAGCAACTGAAGCAGATAAGATTTTGGCAAAAGATCCGGATCTTTCGGAAGATGAAAATGCACTTCTGAGAGATGCTGTTATTATGCGCGGACTAAAATCAGTTGACTTTAAAACTTTATGAACGTAAGATGGTAATGTTAAACTGATTGAATATGATAGGGCTTGAATGCCCTTTTGAATATTGCCTTGAACTGTAAGGACAGTTTTAAACTCAATATTTGTTGAAAAAATGCTTAGGAACGAGGAAAAATATGTCAAAAGTAGCAGTCATTACCGACAGTAACAGCGGGATCACACAGGAGCAGGCAGCTGAGATAGGAATATATGTGGTTCCGATGCCTTTTCGTATAGCAGAGATAGATTATCTTGAGGATATCAACCTCTCGCAGGAGGAATTTTATCAGAAACTTAATGATGACGAGACGGTATCTACCAGCCAGCCTTCACCGGAAGATCTGATGAAAACCTGGGATATGGTTCTGAAGGAATATGATGAACTTGTTTATATACCCATGAGCAGCGGACTCAGCGGTTCCTGTCAGAGTGCCTTTATTTTTTCACAGGAATATGATGGAAAAGTCTGTGTGGTGGATAATCAGAGAATATCTGTAACGCAAAGACAATCGGTACTCGATGCAATGGAAATGGCAAAACACGATTATTCAGCCCAGCAGATCAAGGAAAAACTGGAAGAAGTAAAATTTCATTCCAGTATATATATCATGCTCGATACACTGCATTATCTCAAAAAAGGCGGAAGAATTACACCTGCTGCCGCTGCCATCGGGACAATTCTCAGACTGAAACCGGTGCTGACCATTCAGGGAGAAAAGCTGGATGCTTTTGCAAAAGCCAGAACTTCTGCACAGGGCCGAAAACTTATGATCAATGCTATGAAAGATGATTTTGAAAAGAGATTTGGCGGAATGGACAATCAGCATGTATGGCTTGAAATGGCATATACCTATGACCGAGAAAGTGCAGAAAGTTTTAAAAAAGAAGTACAGGAGGCTTTCCCTGATTATGAAATTCACATGGATCCGCTTGCATTAAGCGTTTCCTGTCATATTGGACCCGGTGCACTTGCAATTGCCTGTTCCGAAAAAATAGATCTGTAAGTAAAGGAAGTTAGATATTATGGCACAGAATCACGAATATGATGCATCAAGCATTACGGTACTGGAAGGGCTTGAAGCAGTACGCAAAAGGCCTGGAATGTATATTGGAAGCGTTTCTACACGCGGACTTAATCATCTGGTATATGAAATCGTAGATAATGCAGTAGATGAGCATCTTGCAGGATATTGCTCACACATTCATGTAACACTGGAACAGGACGGCTCTGCAACAGTCGAGGATAATGGACGCGGAATTCCGGTTGGCATGCATGCAAAAGGTATTACTGCGGAAAGAGTTGTTTTTACCATATTGCATGCAGGGGGCAAGTTCGACAACAATGCATACAAAACTTCAGGAGGTCTGCATGGCGTTGGTTCTTCGGTAGTAAATGCACTTTCTATCAGAATGAAGGTCAGGATCAAAACAGGCGGTTCGATCTATGAAGATATATATGAACGCGGTATACCTGTTACCAAACTGGAGAAGGGGCTTCTTCCTGAAATCGGGAAGACGAGAGAGACAGGCACCACAGTCAATTTCCTTCCGGATGATACAATTTTTGAAAAGACAAGATTTAAAGAAGATGAAATAAAAAGCAGATTGCATGAAACAGCTTATCTGAATCCCAACCTTACGATCATCTATGATGACAAGCGTCCTGAAAGTGCGGAACATGTTGAATACCATGAACCGGAAGGCATTACCGGATTTATAAAGGACATGAATCAGTCAAGAGAGAGCATTCATGATGTAATTTCCTTTAAAGGCGAAAGTGAGAATATTTCCGTAGAGGTAGCATTTCAGTATGTAAATGAATTTCATGAAGATGTGCTGGGTTTCTGCAATAATATCTATAATGCAGAGGGCGGAACACATCTGACCGGATTTAAGACCATATTTACAACAATCATAAATAATTATGCACGCGAACTGAATGTTTTGAAGGAAAAAGATACCAATTTCACTGGTGCGGATGTCAGAAACGGTATGACAGCAGTTGT
>JAGOGF010000142.1 GCA_017996845.1 Butyrivibrio sp. | reverse complement strand
CCTTTTTTTCTCAAATTCCTGATAGGCAGGGGTCTGTCCCCATTGTTTCTTTGCTTCTTTGGCATATTCATCCAATTTGTGGGTATCAAATGCTTTAAAATCCATTGTTTTTCCTCCTGTTAATTTCAAACCGCTGGCAAACGTGATCAGGTTTTCCAGATGTTCTTTTTTGAGTGTCAGAAGTGCAATCTGCTGGGTAAGCGCCTTGTTCCGGTCGAAGTCAGGACTTTGGAGAATCTGCTGAATATCACCAAGCGGAAATTCCAGTTCCCGAAACAGCAGGATTTCCTGCAGGCGTTCCATGGCTGTATCGTCATACAGCCGATAGCCGTTTTCTGCAATGTCTGACGGGGGGAGCAGTCCGATCTGATCATAGTAGTGAAGTGTTCGGATACTTACGCCGCTGAGTTTGCTTACTTCATTTACTGTTCTTTTAGCCATTGCCTTTTGCACTCCTTTGTTATGGTTGAATCACGTGTTCATAGATAGAGCATAAACCATGACGCTGCGTCATGGTCAAGATATATTTTTGCCATTTTTTTGCCATTTCGAATTTTTTTTACAGGGTTTATCTGCCGCAAAAAAAGAGCTGAAAAATATTTTTTCGGCTCCCTTTCGATGTAATTATATTACCACAAAAACGCCTAAAAATCAAGACTTTAAAGCATTTCGGCATAGTGATATACTCGCATTTCAGATAATAGAGTTACCCATGAAACGATCATGGGACAAAGGGTGCCGCGCAGACACGGAAATGAGGTTCAAAGATGGATGAAAACTGGATGGAACAGTTTCAGAAGCAGAATCTGAGTACACAAGTGTTATTGACCAATCAATATACACAAAAGTATGGTCTGGTACTGTCGCAGGAGGATACGGAGCTGATTCTGGAAGGACGTAAAAACGCACTGCAGGAGCAGCGCCGGGTAGAGTTCGGAGAAAGCATTCTGCCCAGGATCATTTTTGAATTCTGTGATTCCGCGTATATCAGGCAGGACAATTACACACAGACATTGCTGCGGCTGCAGGAGATTTTTTTCCTGTATAAGAATGAAATGGAAGATGAGATCACGGATGATGAGCTGCTGCATTTCATGAAAGAGCAGTTCGAAACAATCTGTTACGGTGATCTGGAATATCTGGAGGGTACATGCCTGACCGGTTTTGCGGAGGCAATCCGCGCCGGTTATCGGGGATATAAAGAGAGCGAAGGCTACGGGGAATATGCGCAGTTTGATGCGGTACCGCGCTGGGATTATAACCTGTATCTGGAAACGCTGAAGGAACTTTTCTGGGAGTAGGCAGGAATGGATGAATGGCAGGGACAGGCTGCAGGCAAAGGAGAAAAAATAGTGATAGCAGAGTGCGGATATACCATGGAAGAACTGGTTCCACTGGTCGGCGAACTTGCCGGAAGTTATGCGGGTTATGAAAGCTCCTCTATAAGTTATGAAAAAGCGCAGCAGCTTATGGAAGCAGTAATGTATTGCATACAGGAGGCACAGGAAATGCCCGCAGGCAGTCCGGATGAAGCAGTACGAAACATAGAAAAAAACAGTGCAAAGCAGACCTACCGGATCGGACTGGATCTGGTGAAAAAGAAGGTCACCGGTGCATTGGAGCTGTTTAACAGGATCACAGAAGATTTTTATTCTGCAGGCAATCGCGTGCTGGAAGATACTGTATTGAAGGGCATGCCTGCATTTTTTCAATATTACGATGCGCAGTATGCGCCGCAGGATACGATTCTGACACTGGATTATCCGGTACTGAGAGATTTAAGCACATGCAGCGGGGTGGATGCCATATATGCATATCTGCGCTGCATCGAGCTGGAGCAGCATTTTTTGAAAGAGTCGGATGAGCAAATGGTTCTGGCGGCTCTGGAGCGGCGCGGGTTTGGGGATCCCCTGCAGATCGGCAATCTGTGTGAGGCGGTGCTGGAGGATCGGATCTATACATCCCTGCAGGGAGGTAAACGCACAGAGGAGGAAAGAGAATATTTCCATGCCCAGCTATTGGCGCATTTGCAGAAAACGTTTCCGCAAACCGAACTGACAGCGTATCTGGAGATTGCGATAAGTGGTATTTTATACCGATACAGTTGCATGACCGATTAGAAATTTATCTTCTTTTCAGTAGAAGATTCCAGGTGAAAGAGGTAATATAAATATAATCGTGATTATATTTATATTGGAAAAGGGGAATTTTTTCGATGGAAAAGACCAGGAGAAGCGAACTGAAGGAACTGAACCTGTATTACAGGAAACAGGAAAGCAGTATGGTCGTACTGTATTATCCGTGCGGAACCGATCCGTTTGCGTTATTGGACGAATATACACAGGACCGGGTCTGTGCTTACTATCTGGCCCGCGCAGCATCAGACAGACAGCAGCGCCATTTATGGGGACTCGAACTTAAGGCAAGGGGCGGGACGATAGGCAGATGGCCGACTTATGATGAGATTCTGCGTGTGATCCGTAAAAGTACCGGAAACGTACCGCTGATTCTGATGGTGGAACATTTTGAATGCCTTTTTCATGAAAAAAATGATTTTATGGGCGCACTGATCCGCTTTACCGGTCAGAATACAGATAATAATAGAGTAATCATATTGCTGATGACGGATCAGGTCGCATATGCACAGCAGCATATGCTGGAGCAGCTTGACGATTCTGTGCAGGCAATCAGCGGACTCATCAGACTGCGGGATATTCCGTTTTATGAATGGCTGACAGAGCATCATTCGCTCTCTTTCCGGACTGCATTTCTGCTCTATGGAACAGCCGGTGGACAGACGCTGCGCTTATCCTGTTTTGATCAGCAGAAAAGTTACAAAGAGAATATCTGCAGGCAGCTTCTGGCACAAAATGGTCCGCTTCGCAGCCAGGTACGGAAAATGCTGGATGAGCAGCTGCGGGAACCATCGGTGTACAATACGCTTCTATGCGAAATGGCGGCGGGGAATGACAAACTCAATGATTTATTCCATGTGACAGAATTCCCCAGAGCGAAAATTGCCGTTTATCTGAAAAATCTGATGCAGCTGGAACTGGTAGAAAAAGTTTTTTCATATGGAAATACAGGTATCCGCAATACACGAAAAGGTGTCTACCGGATAAAAGATCCGCTCCTTTCATTCTGGTTTCGTTTCGTGTATCCGTGGGAAAGCAATCTGAAACTGATGCCGGAAGAGAAGTTTTATGATATATTTATATCTGCCGGATTGCAGAAACATTTGAACCGTTATTTTGCCGGTATCTGCAAAGAATGGATCCTGCGTCAGAATACTGCGTGGAAATTACCGATCCGTATAGCAGAGTATGGTGCATGGGAAGGTAAGGACGGCAGCATTGACTTTGTCGGTCAGGCAGAGGACGGCGATACCGTTCTTGGAATATGTGCATGGGACAGAATGCAGACAGCAGCAGATCTTGCGTGGCTGTTATCCTGTGAAAAGAAGGCAGGACTGAACGGGAAATATATTTATTTTTTTTCAGGAGCAGGGTTTGATACCGCACTGATCCACATTGCACAGCGGGAACAGGGGAGAATCAGATTGACAGGTATGGAAGAATTACAGAATGAGTAAAAGTGTATATATTGCAGAAAAACCAAGTGTGGCAAAGGCCTTTGGCGAGGCACTTGCACATGCATATCATTATGATTACCACAAAGCTGACGGATACTGGGAGTCGGACGAGGCCATTATTACCTGGTGTGTCGGACATCTGGTCACAATGAGCTATCCGGAAGTTTATGATGAAAAATATAAAAAGTGGTCACTGGAAACGATTCCCTTTATTCCGGAGCAGTTTCGTTATGAAGTGATTAACGATGTCAGAAAACAGTTTAATATTGTCAGTTCTCTTTTGACCCGCGCCGATGTGGATACCATTTATATCTGTACCGACTCGGGAAGAGAAGGTGAATATATATATCGCCTCGTGGACGAACAGGCACATGTGGAAGGTAAGATCAGAAAGCGGGTTTGGATCGATTCGCAGACAGAAGAAGAAATCCTGCGGGGAATCGGTGAAGCAAAGGATGATTCGGCTTATGATGCGCTTGGCGCAGCGGCTTATCTGCGTGCCAAGGAAGATTATCTGATGGGGATCAATTTTTCCCGCGCACTGACGCTTAAATACGGATATTCGATCAAGACCTATCTGAATACGCCCAAGTGCGTGATATCTGTGGGCCGCGTGATGACCTGCGTGCTTGGAATCGTCGTGGACCGCGAACGGGAGATCCGCGATTTTGTCAAAACACCTTTTTACCGTGTCATGGCTGGAATGGATTTTGGTAATCGTACCGGAGATGCGGAGTGGCATGTTGGAGAACAGAGCAGGTATTTTCAATCACCTGAGCTGTACAGCGAGAAGGGATTTCGGGAACAAAAAAGTGCGCAGGCACTGATTGATTCACTCGGAGAACTTCCCGGGCAGGCACTGGTAGAGAAAACAGAGAAGAAAAAAGAAGTGAAGAATCCGCCTCTTTTATATAATCTTGCAGAACTGCAAAATGACTGCTCCAGATTCTTCAAAATCAACCCGGATGAGACACTTGCCATCGCACAGGAACTTTATGAAAAGAAGATGACAACCTATCCCAGAACGGATGCAAGAGTTCTTTCTACTGCGATTTCCAAAGTGATCGACCAGAATATAACAGGGCTACTGCAATATGAGCCTGCATCAATCTTTGCAAAGGCTGTTCTGCAGCATGAGTCCTATAAAGGAATTGCCAAAACAAGATATGTAAATGACAAGGCAATCACCGATCACTATGCAATTATTCCAACCGGGCAGGGATTGCAGAATCTGAAGTCGCTTAGTCCGACGGCAGCAAAAGTCTATGAGATCATTGTACGAAGATTTCTGGCTGTTTTCTATCCGCCGGCCACCTATCAGAAGGTATCGATCGTATGGGCGGTGCAGGTACCGGAAACGGATTATACAGAGCATTTTTATTCCGGGTTTAAGGTTTTGACCGGTAAAGGATATCTGCATGTGATGGATTATTCTTTTTTCAAAAAGAAAGAGGAACAGCAGGCAGAAAGCAGTCCGGAAGAAACGGAAAACGAAAACAGTGATGAAGAAGCGGAAATGACAGATGAGGAGTTCTTTGAAGAACTCAAAAAGCTGAAAAAGGGCAGTGTGGTTCCGCTGAAAGAGCTGAATGTAAAGGAAGGCGAAACAGCGCCTCCCAAACGTTACAATTCAGGAACAATCATTCTGACGATGGAAAATGCAGGTCAATTTATTGAGGATGATGAACTGCGTGCACAGATCAAAGGAAGTGGAATCGGAACATCCGCAACACGTGCCGGAATTCTGACCAAACTGGTCAATATCCATTATCTGAATCTGAACAAGAAGACGCAGATCATTACACCGACGCAGTTGGGAGAAATGATTTATGAAACGGTTACCTGTTCCATGAAGCCAATGCTCAACCCGTCCCTGACCGCCAGCTGGGAAAAGGGACTGACAGCTGTTTCAGAAGGTGAGATTACGGAAGCGGAATATATGAAGAAGCTGGATGATTTTGTCAGAAGAAGAACCAACCAGGCCAAGCAAAGCGATTACCGCGGCGCACTCAAATCAAGATTTGATCAGGTGTCCGTTAATTATAAAAAGAAATGAGGCATATGATGGAAGAATTTACAGTAGCAAATATGTATGATTTAAAGGAAACAATTGCTGCATCCCTGTTCGAAGGTGTGACATATCCATGGGAGGTGCTGCCTAAAATCAAGGATTTTATCGCAGAACTTGGACCAAAGCTTCCCAAAGACAGATTTGAAGAGCGTGCGCCGCACGTTTGGATCGCAAAGTCCGCAAAGGTTTTTGACAGTGCATATCTGGGAGAATATTTAATCGTAGATGAAGATGCACAGATCCGTCAGTGTGCCTTTATCCGTGGAAATGCAATTGTCGGGAAAGGTGCGGTAGTCGGCAATTCTACAGAACTCAAAAATGTGGTTCTGTTTAATAAAGTTCAGGTTCCGCATTACAATTATGTAGGAGATTCTGTCCTTGGCAATTATGCACATATGGGTGCAGGTTCCATTACCTCCAATGTGAAGAGTGACAAAAAACTGGTTGTTGTAAAAAATGGCAGTGAACAGATCGAAACAGGCTTTAAGAAATTCGGTGCCATGCTGGGAGATCACGTTGAAGTCGGCTGTAACAGTGTGTTAAATCCGGGAACCGTGATCGGCAGATGGAGCAATATATACCCGACTTCCTGCGTCAGAGGCTGTATC
>JAGOGF010000141.1 GCA_017996845.1 Butyrivibrio sp. | reverse complement strand
ATACTAGTTTAGAAAACGAAAAAAAGCGAAAAAAGACAAAAAAAGTGCAAAATTAATATTTATTTATATTATCTGACTATTTATGTACTGTTATTCACAAAAAAGATAAAAAGATAACATTACGTAAACCTCGAGAAACATTCATTTATAGAAGGGAAACTAGTGGCTGTGATTAATATCTTCTATAAATTTATATACTTTTAAAGGTGCATAAAAATTCACAAAATGTCCGCATCACAAAGACATCTGTTTGCATGTTCTTGACACAATGGCAGAAATACGCTATATTTTCAAAGTATGTATATTTGTGTGACGGATAGTGATCAGAAAGATGTTGAGCAGGCACGCTTTTTTTATAACCATTGTATACATGAATATGGGGATATGGCATAGATCAATATGATAGAAAAATATCGAAAAAATTATGAGTACAAAGATGTTACAGATGAAAAGGGGAATGCTTCCGTACAGCTGGTCTACACCGGAAAATATTATAGAAACCCATTAACAGCATTGCAGAAGCGTGAACTGGAAAAGAAAAGTATTTTATTTTCAATGGGGTGCCTTTTGATGTTTCTGATTGCCGGAATTTGCAGTTCCGGTGCCGGTAGGAATTTCTGGGTTACTATTCCGTACGTGGTCAGTTTCATTTCCATTGCATATTTTATAATGGGCAGCTTTGCGATATATAAAATGGATGAATTATTAGAAGAAGCACAGTATGAGAAGAGCATTGGACGTACGGCCAGAAGTTCAATCATGACAGGTTTTTTGAGCGCGGTAACACTGATTTGTGATATCACATTTATGATAGCAGCAAGAAATCAGATACAGCTGCCTGGTGATATTATTTTTTTGCTTGCAGAGATTACTTTATTTATATTTGCTGTTTACTATTTTCAGAGCAACAAAGAGGCTTTGAATAGTGTGAAGGCAGAATGAATTTGGATTCAATCAGCACATATGCTGTTGAACATAAAAGATATAAGGAGAGGACTTATGAAAAAGAGATTTACAAGAGTGCTGTCTCTCGGTTTGGCCGGTGCAATGGCTATTTCCATGACAGCTTGCGGCAGTGCCAGTACCAAATCAGCTACAGGAGCGTCTGCGGATCAGATATCCGGCAGCAGCAAATCGGAAAGCGTTTCTGATACACCGCTTGTCATTGGAGAAGATCCGTTTTCACAGAAATTCAGCCCGTTTTTTGCAACGACGGTGCCGGATACACATGTTATGTCGCTTGTATGTCCAATGATTTATGGCGTGGACAGACAGGGACAGATTGTTAATAAGGGAATTGAGGGTGAAACACGTTCTTATAATGGAACAGATTATACCTATAGCAGCCTTGCAGATGTATCAGTAAATAAAGATGATACAAAGAAGGAAACCGTATATGATATTAAATTGCGTGAGGATGCAGCCTTCAGCGATGGAGAACCCGTTACAGCTGATGATTTGATTTTTACTTATTATGTTTTGGCAGACACAGATTATGATGGATCCGCTTCCATTTATTCTCTTCCGATCAAGGGAATGAAGAATTATCGGGCGAATTCTACCGTGGCTGATTCAATCACGGATGATGATATCAGTAAGGCACTGAAGGATATGCCGGATGATCTGGCTTCCAAGATCACGTCAGAGGTTGTTACTCCGCTTTTACAGTCAGAGTCGCAGTTTTGCAAGGATAATCTGGATTCCCTTAAGGATACCTATAAGGTAAAGACAGCAGAAGAACTGTTTGCAGCATTGTATGCTATTCCGATGGATAAAAAGTATTCTGCAGACGGAAAAGATTTTGATACCATTATTGCGGATACGGCAAAACTTTATGGAACAGATTACCAAACACTTGCCACAAACTATGGTGATGCAAGCTATCTGGATAAGGACGCATACAATACAGCGCAGACTTATCTGGTAGAAAAGAAGAGGGCTGCCGGTGAAGGCGAGGAAGTTCCGAATATCGAAGGAATCAAGAAGGTTAATGATCATGAAATAACCGTTACAACAGACGGCTATGATGCAACAACGATATATTCTCTTGGCATTAATCTTGGTGCACTTCATTATTATGGTGATAAGAGCCAGTATGATTATGACAATAATAAGTTTGGTTTTAAAAGAGGAGATCTTTCGTCTCTTCGTGAAAAGACGACACAGCCGCTTGGCTATGGCCCATACAAGTTTGATAAATATGAAAATAAAGTTGTTTACATGACTGCAAATGACAAGTACTTTGCAGGTGCTCCAAAAGTTAAGAATCTGCAGTGCAAGGAAACACAGCAGGCAGATAATATTCCGGGCGTTCAGCAGGGAACAATTGATATGGTGGAAGCATCCGGTTCAAAAGACGCTTTTGATCAGATTAAAGGAATTAATTCCAATGGCGAATTAACCGGAGATAAGATCGGAACTGATACAATTGATTATCTTGGATATGGTTATATCGGAATCAATGCTGACCTGATCCGCGTTGGTGATAAGAGTGACTCCGAAGCATCAAAGAATCTCAGAAAAGCACTTGCTACCATTATTTCAGTATATCGCGATGTAAATATCAATACTTATTATGGTGATGCAGCAACTGTAATTAATTATCCGATTTCAAGTGTTTCATGGGCATCTCCGCAGAAATCAGATGACGGATATCAGGTTGCATACTCAACAGATGTAGATGGCAATCCGATTTATACAGAAGGTATGTCTGCAGATGATAAGTATGCAGCAGCAAAGAAGGCAGCGCTTGGATATTTTGCTGCAGCCGGATATACGGTATCCGGTGACAAGATTACAGAAGCCCCCAAAGGCGCACCGGTGGAAGCTGAGATCATGATTGGCGGAGGCGGAAATGGTGACCATCCGTCATATGGTATTCTGACAGATGCAAAGGCAGCACTTGGAGAACTTGGTTTTACACTGGATATCAATGATCTGGCTGATAGTGCCACCATGTGGGATGTACTGGATGCCAACACCAATCAGTTGTGGTGTGCAGCATGGCAGGCAACTCCTGATCCGGATATGTACCAGGTATATTATTCAAGTAATGCAGTAGGTAAGGGTGGTACAAATTCCAACCATTATAATATTGCAGACTCCGATCTGGATGATATGATCATGGAAGCCAGAACAAGTGATGATCAGGAATACAGAAAGCAGCTTTACAAACAGTGTCTGGATACAATTCTCGACTGGGCTGTTGAAATTCCGATTTACCAGAGACAGAACTGCACAATTTATTCCGTTGAACGTGTCAGCACGGATTCCATGCCAAAAGACCAGACCGCTTATTATGGATGGAGAGATGAAATTCAGAATATTTCTATGAATTGAATTTTGACATCGTGATGTGCAGACAAGACACAATGTGTTTCAGGAGGAACCCACCTGCTTTTGTGGGTTCTTTCCTTGTCTGAAATGAGGGCAGAAATTTTTTCTGTTTTCATTTCAGATAAAACTATCTGAAGTAATATGCAGGAGAGTATAGATATGAGAAAATACATTTTAAAAAGGCTTGGAATCAGTTTGATCATCCTGTTTTTCGTTGCGTTGATCATTTATTCCATCATGCGCTGTATGCCATCTTCCTATGTGGAATCTCTGGCGAGACAGATGTCTCAGAAGCCGGGGGCCAAGAGCTATCAGGAGTGGTTGGATCAGCTTAATAAAGCATACGGGCTGGATGTTGGTATCGTTCCGGGTTATATTCACTGGCTGGGACAGGCAGTGCGCGGAAACTTTGGAGATTCATGGTATTGGAATGTCCCGGTTCTGACAAAATTCAAACAGGTAATCTGGTATTCTTTTGCTTTAGCATTATGTGCTTCCATTCTGGAATATGCGATTGCCATTCCACTTGGGATTATTTCTGCCAGAAAACAGTACAGTCATACAGATTATGCAGTAACAGTAATTGCATTGATCGGTATTTCACTTCCCAGCTTTTTCTTTGCAACAATTTTGAAGTATATTTTCTCTGTGAAATTGGGCTGGTTTGATTTATACGGAATTGTTGGAAGAAATCATGAGACATATGGACCGTTTATGCAGTTTCTTGATATTTGCAAACATATGATACTCCCTATCCTGACTTTGACAATTGTCAGCATGGGATCCATGATGCGATATACCAGAACGAATATGCTTGAAGTTCTGAATTCGGATTATATCAGAACGGCCAGAGCAAAAGGACTTTCAGAGCACAGAGTAATCTACCATCATGCATTTCGCAATACGCTGATTCCGATTATTACGATTATTGGCGGATCTCTTCCGGGATTATTTGGCGGAGCGCTTATTACAGAGACGCTGTTTCAGATTCCGGGAATCGGGTACACCGGATATCAGTGTATGACACAGGGTGATATTCCATTCTCTATGTTCTATCTTGTATTCATTGCGGTATTGTCGCTTCTTGGAAACTTGCTGGCAGATGTTCTGTATGCGGTTGTTGATCCGCGTGTACGTATAAATTAAGAAGGGTGGTCCAGAATTATTATGTCGAACAATACGAATAACGCAGACGGCAGGCAGGGCGCTTTGGATGATGAATCCAGAGTAAGGGTATTATCTCCGGGAATGTTGGTTGCGAAAAGATTTTTACGTAACCGACTTGCAATGATTGGTTTATTTATCATTATCACAATGTTTATTTTTTCTTTTATTGGCGGAGTAGTGTCTCCATATGGAGAGGCACAGGTATTCCGTACCGTAAAAGAAACGATGACAGATTATGCCGGTGCTTCCTACAATGAAGACTATAAATTCACAATGGCAGACGGACAGAAACTTTCAGAAATGGCACAGTCCAAGTTTGTTCTTGCAGTCCATGATGAAGCAAAGAATTTTGAAGCAAAAGATCAGACATATACCCTGGAAAAGCTTGGTAATGATTTCTATAGAATATATGGAGCAGGTATCGTTGCAAATGTAACATATATGAGAAAACTTTATACATATGCAGATACAGATGCTGCTTTTACAGATGATGTCAAGGCAGCTTTTGAAAAGGCCAATAATGCAGGACAGACAGAATTTGAAGTAAATGGAAATCATTATCAGATCATGGTTTCAGGAAGAACGATTACTGTAACATCTGACAGAGAGCTTGCAATTGCATCAAAATATGTATTCAATGTTTATGCACAGGGGACAGAGCTGTCGTACGACTTTAAATGTCAGGCCGAGCAGGCACTTAATGCTGCACAGTCTTCATTTCAGGCAGATGGCAATAAGTATACGATTGATATAGATGCAGCCAATGACAGAGCTGTTATCAGCGATGCAGCCGGCAAACAGTATGCGCTTATGTCTCATTTTGCAGTAAGTTCTTCAACAAGCGGCGTCTTCCTTTCTGTTGGATATATTGAGGCGGCAGAAGAGGCCATCACGGCAAAAGAGAAAGCGTTTACCTTTAAAGATGCAGATGGAAAAGAGATTACATATACACTTGAGCAGAAGAATTCCCAGTATGTGATCCGAAACTATCAGAAAACACAATTAAATGATAATTATTCATCTCCTTCGCTGAAGCATCTTTGCGGAACTGATGGAAACGGAATGGATATTATGACCAGACTGATGTTTGGCGGACGTGTTTCTCTTATGATCGGATTTGTTGTTATTTTTATTGAACTTTTTATCGGTGTGATACTTGGTGGTATTGCAGGATTTTTTGGTGGATGGGTTGATAATATTATCATGCGAATCGTTGATATATTTTATTGCATTCCCGCTATGCCGCTTTATATTATTCTGGGATCGATCATGGATAAAATGAAAGTAGATCCGAAAATACGTATTTATTTCCTGTGTATTGTATTGGGTGTGTTAGGCTGGGCAAGTATTGCGCGTATGGTCAGAGGGCAGATCTTATCGCTTCGTGAACAGGAATTCATGGTTGCAGCTGAAGCAACCGGTATCAGTACTTACCGCAGAATATTCATGCATCTGATTCCCAATGTTATCCCGCAGCTGATTGTGGTTGCCACAATGGGCCTGGGAGATGTTATTCTGACAGAAGCGACGCTTAGTTTCCTGGGTCTTGGGGTTAAATACCCATATGCTTCCTGGGGAAATATTATTAATGCTGTTAATGATTCTTATATCATGTCTACTTACTGGTTTGTATGGATTCCTGCCGGAATGCTGATTCTGTTGACGGTTCTGGGATTCAACTTTATCGGTGATGGATTAAGAGATGCATTTGATCCTAAGATGAAACGCTGAGGTGTAAGGAGACTGCGATGGCTAAGAAAAAAGATGTAAA
>JAGOGF010000140.1 GCA_017996845.1 Butyrivibrio sp. | reverse complement strand
CAGGTCAGTTATCTGGGAA
Source organism: Butyrivibrio sp. (assembly GCA_017996845.1). Next base: position 6,274 of record JAGOGF010000140.1, on the reverse strand, counting down.
GTCTGAATGATCAGACAAGGGAACTGATTACCTGCGTGGTACTGGCTGTTTATCAGACACTTCCGCAGCTTCGAAGTCATGCTGCTGCTGCGCTTCATATTGGTATTTCACCTTCACAACTGAGAGAAGCTGTCTATAACTGTATGCCGATGATCGGGTGTCCCAAGACACTGAATGCGATCGGCGCAGTAGATGAAATTCTGGCAGAAAAAGGTATTATTCTGCCGCTTGAAAGTGGAGTAACAATCACAGAGGATGAAAGATTTGAAAAGGGAGCTGCGATTCAACAGCCTTTGTATGGTGATGAGATCCGGGATAATATGAAGTTCATGCCTGCGGAATTTGCCGAGGCTGTTCCGGATTTTCTGACAGCGTATTGCTTTGGAGATTTTTATACACGGAAAGGGTTGAAAACTGGTACAAGAGAACTTTTGAATATGGTGATCCTGGTTGCACTGGGGGGCTGTGAAAATCAGCTGAAACCTCATATTCTGGGATGCCTTAAAACAGGGAATACGATGGAAGACATTTATACGGCTGTTGTTCATGCGATGCCTTACACGGGGATTCCAAGGGCGTTTAATGCAATTTATATGATCCGTGACGTCACAGGAACGAAGGAATGAAGAAAGCGGTTTTACAGCATTGTAATAACAGATCAAAAAGTGATATGATCTGTTATATAAGGGCAGGGAGGATATAGTATATGGATGCAATTGAAGTACTCAAAACCAGGAGGAGCTGCAGGAATTTTACAAAGGAGCAGGTTGGAAAAGTTGATCTGCAGACAATTCTGGACTGCGGCCTGAATGCACCAAGCGGAATGAACAGACAGGACAGCAGAATTGTTGTGATTCAGGATTCAGAAACGGTAAAGGATATGTCACGTCTGAACAGGATGATCTGGCAGAACGGAACAGATCCTTTTTATGGAGCACCTACTGTATGCCTGATTCTGGTTCCGATTGATAACCCCAATGGAATAAAAGACGGTTCACTGATCATCGGAGCAATGCAGGATGCTGCCTATGCGATCGGAGTGGGTTCCTGCTGGATCAATCGCTGCAAGGAAATGCTCGAATTGCCTGATGGAAAAGCCTATTTAACAAAATGGGGACTCGAAGGATATGAAGGAGTAGGGTGTTGTATTCTGGGATATCCGGGGAAGGAAGATGCACCAAAAGAAATTCGGAAGGGCAGAATTCTGTGGATCTGAATAAATAGACCGGTATAAATAAAAAAGGAGATTTTTATCATGAGTAAGCTTGGAAACAAGAAAAACAGCAAAGATGCAAAACAGAAACAGATGGCACAGCAGTTGGCTGCGCTTGCCAAGAAAAATGAAAAGAAAAAAACCGGTAAATAGAGTATCGGTTTGGTATTAAAAATATAGGAAACCATGCTTTTAACCGGAGCATTCGAGGGCAATGATGCTTCCGAATGCTTTTTTGATATAGAGCACACAATAGAATTCCTTCTCAGGGAGAGGCGGATGAACCAATGGATGTGATGGAAGTATTGGATAACATGAGAGAAAAGGCGATATCGGATCAGGCGCTGTATATGCAGATATTGCGAACGCTGGATCAGAAGTCTCCATATGATGCATTTTGTGCATTATGCAGAGAAAACGGGTATGATATTTATCCGCTGGATCTGGCAGCTGCAGGAGAAGAAATGTATGCAGCTATTAAGAGAAGCACAAACGGCGGTGGTGAAAATTCTCCCATGCTGGAGGGGGAGGATGATTTGTACCGCATGTTTATAAATGAAATCAAATCATATGAAAAAACGTGAAAAAGAATATTATATAACAGAAAATGGAACAAAACAGAAAAATATATCGAATATGATTGGCAGAGTATGTTATAATCAGACACATATCAGGAAACAGGCAGTACAGAGCTATATCCCCGGCGGATTATCAGGGGACAGAGGAGGCATGTAGTTGCTGATGAGATAAAGGATGGTTTGGGAATGAACTGGGTGGAACGCATACATAACAGCAGGCAAGAAGAACAGCGGTATTTCAGTGTGGCAAAGGATGATATTATGATGATCAACCTTCGGCAGCTGAAATTTGCAAGTGTGATAGCTGTCGTTTTTATGGCTTTTTTTATTTTTATTACGCCTTTTGTATTTCCGGAATGGCATCTTACGTGGCCGTACTATATTTTTTTCGGCATGATGATGCTGGTAATGACTGTGGTTTACCTGTATGACTGGTATGGAGAAAAAACATATCAGAAAACCATTGTTTTATGTGTGATATTTGATGTCAGCCTGATGGTTGGCAGTATTATGATTGATGTAATCCCTTTTCCTGATTTTGTTTCTACCTATTTTCAGATCGGAATTGTTTTTATAGCAGCATTGTTTACGATGCCCCTGAATTTGACACTTCCCATACTTTCGGGGCTTGAGGCAGCATTTATTATAGCCATTTCTTTGGGGAAAACGCCTAAAATGGCAGCTGTAGACGGATATGAATCGGCAGTAGGATTTATATGTGCAATCCTGATTGCAGTGATTGTGACAGATCTGAGAGTAAAAGAAGGTCTTTCAAAGGATTGCTATATTAAGCAGGGAACAACCGATACACTTACCAGTGTCAGAAACAGGGCAGAATGTGAAAAACTGATCAGGGATTATCTGAGCAAAAGAAGTGAGAGTGCTTCTTCCTGTGCACTGTTTATGCTTGATATGGATAATTTCAAGCAGGTAAATGACGGACTCGGACATCAGGCAGGTGATATTGTGTTGGAACGGGTAGGCGCAATACTGAAAAAAGAATTCCGCTCGGAAGATGTGATCGGAAGGATTGGCGGAGATGAATTTATTATTCTGGTCAAAGATATCAATGACAGGAACACTGTGGAAAAAGTATCAGAGCGTGTAATCTCCAGCATCAGCCGTTTGTCGGAGATGCTGGATGGGGTTGGTGTGAGCTGCAGCCTTGGGGCTGTGATTTTTGACGGAGTGGCGGAATATGAAAGCCTATATAAAATGGCCGATGACTCCATGTATGAAGCAAAAAGAAACGGTGGCGGAAAGTGTGTTGTGCAGGTTTTACGGGCTTAGCCTGAACAATCATACGTTTCAGTCGAATCTGGATCGCACATATTCTTTGAATTTGTATGCAGAGGCAGATAATGCTTTATTTTTGTTGTAGATCATGCTGTATGGATAATCCATATCGCTTAACGGGATCGGGATGATGCATAAGGTCTTTTCCTGCAGTTCGTTTTCTATGGCAACCTGTGGAATAAGTGCAATGCCAATATTCATGATTACAGCTGTTTTGATTGCTTCGATACTTCCAAGGGACATGCCGATTTTTTCCGGAATATCAAGTTGCCGAATCATTTTTTCATAGAAAGTATATAACTGGGAATTTGCTTTATGGACAATGAAAGTTTCGCCTGTCAGATCATTCTGGCAGGCTTTTTTCAGTTTTGTAACGGGATTAAGTGAGGAAGCAACGAGAAGCAATTTATCATTCAGAATCTGTTCGGTACATATCTGATTATGATAACATATATTTCCGCCATTGATAGCCAGATCAATCTGACTGGATGAAATCTGTTCAGCGATTTCAGAAGTCGTGCCGACGCTCATGTTGAATCTGACTTGCGGGTACAAATCTGCAAATTCTGACATCAGTTTAGGCAGGATATATGTTGCGGGTGTGTTACTGGCACCGATATTGATGTTTCCGCCGATGTAATCTCTTTTTTTCTCAATTTCCTGTTCCAGCTCACCAACAGTGGAAAAAATATGTATCGTATATTTTTGGATCATCTTACCATTATTGTTGAGACAGATTCGATTGCCGATTCTGTCAAAAAGGCGAAGCCCGATCTGCTCTTCCAGTTTTTTGATTTCAGTTGAAAGAGCGGGCTGACTGATATGAAGCTTTATGGAAGCTTCTTTATAACTTTGAAATTCTGCAACGGTATTAAATATTTCCAGATAATGTAAATCCATCTATGTTACCTCATTTTGCATCATAAGTTTTGTGAATGATGATCATAGACCAGATGTATTTGTAACAGAAGAATACAAACGGTAAACTATATTCTGGATGAAATTTTATTTTCAAACAGCGAGGAGAAGGCTATGGCATCATTTTTATTGGTTCCACTTAAGGTCATAGGGCTTGGGATTGTTATTTCATATGCAATTGCCCTGATGATGAAAGTTATTATGTTCTGTATCCGGTTTACCAAAAAAACAAATACGAAAGAAGGTGTACAGGAATGAATCCAATTACGCTGTTCCAGGGAATTGGAACGATGTTCTATCAGTCTCCTGAAATCGTTATTTGTCGTATTGTATTGATATTCGCAGGATTTTTACTCGTATACCTTGGTAAAAAGGGTATTCTTGAACCGCTGATCATGATTCCGATGGGAGTCGGAATGTCTTCGGTAAATGCCGGTATGCTTTTTCTGACCGATAATAAGATCGGAAATCTGATCATTGATCCACTGTTAACTTCTACAGATGACCTGATGAAATATATGCAGATTAATTTTCTGCAGCCGGTATATACGCTTACTTTCAGTAATGGTCTGATCGCGTGTCTTGTATTTATGGGAATTGGTATTCTGTGTGATCTCGGTTATGTACTGGATCATCCGTTTATCAGTATGACGATCGCACTGTTTGCTGAACTTGGAACTGTTGCAACTTATCCGATCGCAAAATTGATGGGATTATCCAATGGTGCTGCAGCGGCCGTTTCCATTATCGGAGGTGCGGACGGGCCGATGGTACTGTTTGCTTCCCTGAAACTTGCACCCGAGTATTTTGTTCCGATTTCAATTGTAGCCTATTTGTATCTGAGTCTGACGTATGGTGGATATCCGTATCTGATCAAACTCTTCATTCCCCCGCATCTGCGTGGAAAGCAAATTAAGAGAGAGAAGCCTGTCCAGAAGATTACTTCTGGAGAAAAAATGGTTTTTGCTGTAATTGTTAATGCAGTTCTATGTCTGCTGTTTCCTGTGGCAGCACCCCTGTTTTTAAGTTTCTTCCTTGGAATCATTATCAGAGAAGCCGGTATACAGCGTTATATCAGTCTGGTAGGAGACGGATTTCTTTATGTGGCAACATTTTTCCTGGGTCTGATTCTGGGCGTTCTCTGCGATGCAAGTACCCTTTTGAATCCGGTCGTTCTCAAACTTCTGGTACTTGGGATGCTTTCACTTTTGCTTTCCGGTATTGGCGGTATCATTGGAGGATATGTTGTATACTTCTTCAAGCATGGCAACTTTAATCCTACAGTTGGTATTGCAGGGGTATCCTGTGTTCCGTCTACAGCAAAGGTAGCACAGAAGGAAGCACAGAAGATTGATCCAGCATCCTTTATTCTGGATTATGCGCTTGGTGCAAATATCTGCGGAGTAATCACAACTGCCATTCTTACAGCTATTTATGTAACACTGCTTTCCTGAAATCAATTGTTCCAAAGGGATTTTTTTCCATCAGAAAGATGGATAAAGTAAACAGGGACAAAACGTTTGATCCTGTCACTGTTAAAGAGCAGGAGCATAACTCCTGTATAAGAAAAAAGATTAGCAGCGATCATTTCCAGAAGAGCAGCAAGGCTTATATGCAGGCTGCTTTTCTGGATTTTCGTTGTAATGATAAGTGTATCTTCCTCAAATTCATTACTGAATTTGCGCAGTGCGGTGACGGTTTGTAAAAGATCTGTGAAATTGCTGATTTCCATATGATTATCAGATATGGTTTCCCGTACTTTTAATGAATCAGATACCAGAATTTGTGTGCATACAAAGAGAATAATGACACCTGCCATCAAAAGAGAAAAACTTTTTCCGCTTTTTCTGAATGCTGTAATATTCATAAATTCATTCTCCAGTCCAAAAAGAGTTTATTCTAATTACGCAGGTATTGTCAAGAATTACATATCTTTTACTTTTTAGTCATAATTTCGCCACAAAATACGTGTAATATAAAAATCAGGAAGGGAACTTCCTATTAAATGAACAAATCTTTTTCATAAAGGGCTGTCTGGTCCCCACCAGGCAGCCCTCCTCCCTAAAATAAACAGTTTAAATGATAGAGAGACTGAAAATCATATGATTTTCAATCTCTTTCAATTTCTAAAGTTTTTGTTTTTAACTCAACTTTCCCACCAGCATAACTGTGGAAAACGCTTGATTTTTCAAGTAAAACAACTTCATAAATCGGTGCCTTGACATTAAAATAGCACCAAATCTTTGGTATAATAAGTTCACCACAAACA
>JAGOGF010000009.1 GCA_017996845.1 Butyrivibrio sp. | reverse complement strand
AGCTTGAAGTAATCCTATGATTGTTACTGGTCACGTTGAACGGTACGATTCCTGGCTCCGTGGTCAAGCGGTTAAGACATCGCCCTTTCACGGCGGTAACACGAGTTCGAACCTCGTCGGAGTCATTTTTTAGTCGATAGATTTCATTTGGATATTGAATTATGAAATTTATCGTATTTTGTTATATTGTCTTTGGTGACATAGCCAAGCGGTAAGGCACAGGTCTGCAACACCTCCACCGGCGGTTCAAATCCGCCTGTCACCTCTTTATCCTGAATGTATTTGCATTCAGGATTTTTTTGTATAGAAATAGCGAACACATATAGCATATTTAATGACAGGAACGGTATAATAGATATATGAATAAAGAAAAAGTGAGTATATTTCATATTAGCGAAATCTTTTTATATGAGTATTATGTCAACCGAAGTGAATATGAGGTCAGTCAGGAAAATGAAGTACAATTATATATGCAGGAAGCGCAGAAATATGAAAATCAAGGGAATACAGTGGAAGCACTTCAGAAATATATTTGTGCACATCAATCAAACCCGGTTAACATTGAAATATATGCTGATATAATTAAATGCTACCGGTTACTTGGAGATCTGGATGAGTTTTATCGGTATACGGTTGAAAGCTATCGGTATTGCTGTACAAGAGCGGAACTGGCCGGATATTATAGAAATTTGGGATATTATTATCTTGAAAAATATCAACCTGATCTTGCTGCAGCACTATATGAGTACAGCATATTGTATTATGATAGTAAGCAGGCTGAAAGTGAAATTGCTTTTTTAAGTAAGGCAATGCATAAAGAAATGAAAAAAAAGAACAGTAAGCAGCTACAGGAAAAAATTTTGAATGCCGGAATACCTGTTGAACCTGATGCGACAACGCTTGGACTAATATACAGAGCGGCTGAAGAAGCTGAAGAAAAAGAATCGTATATGCAGGCTCTTGATTGTTATAAAATGGTATATGATCTTACAAACGATATAGAAATTGCAGGCAGAATAAATAAATTAGAAAAAAGAAAGACGATATAAAGTCCTTATTTTATGAGTGATTGGAGAGAGTATGATAAAAGATCTTGTATTTAATAACAGAAGCTGTAGAGGATATGATCAGGAGTATCATTTCACAAGAAATGAAATGGAAGAGTATATCAAGTGCGCCCGTTTGTGCCCTTCAAGCGGAAATGTGCAACCCTTGAAATACTATATTGCATATGAAAATCCATATGTTAAGGAAATTCAGAATTTAACGCATTGGGCAGGACTATTACCCAAGGTAGAACTTCCTCATGTGGGGAAAGGGCCAACTGCATTTATAATAATTTGTCAGGATATGTTAGTTAACAGCAATTTGAACAGATTTCAAAAGGATGTTGGAATTGTTGCACAGACTATGCTGTTGTATGCGACGGAACAGGGACTTGGGGGATGCATGATCGGGGATTTCCAGGGCGCAGACCTTAAAAAAAATTTAGAGCTTTCAGAAAACATACAGCCTCTTTTGGTAGTTGCACTTGGAAAACCAGATGAGAAAATTGTTTTAACTGAAGTAGATCAGGATGGCAGTACAGCTTATTATAGAGATGAACAGGATATTCATTATGTTCCCAAAAGAACAATGGAAGCAGAACTATTGAATTAAAAGAGAGGAAATGGAAATGGAAGAAAAAATGGAATCGATGAATGATTTTGCGGAGGAATTAAACAGGTCTTTCCGTAAGATAAGTGAGGGTGATGTTCTTACTGGAACGGTAATTGGTGTTGGGGATGCTTATATCGCACTTGATTTGAAATATTATACACAGGGAATTATCCGGTTAGAGGATTTTTCGGATGATCCCAAATTTTCAGCCCGACGCGATGTTAATCTCGGAGACGAAATTTCTGCTACAGTTATCAGTACAGATGATGGAAAAGGAAACATTTTGTTATCTCGAAAGATGGCAAACCATGTCATGGCGTGGGATAAACTGAAAGAATATCAGACGCAAAACAGGGATCTTGAAATTACAGTTACAGAAGCGGTAAAAAGCGGTGTAGTTGCTTATCTGGAAGATATCAGAGGATTTATTCCGGCATCAAAGCTTGATTTGTCATATGTAGAAGAAAAGGATTTACCTGAATATATCGGAAAGAAGCTTATGGTGCGGGTGATCACAGCTGATCAGGATAATGATAAGCTTGTTATGTCTGCAAAGGAAATTCTGAAAGAAAAAGCGGATGCATCGAGAAATGAACGCATTTCAAATGTTGAAGTTGGTCTGGTGACAGAGGGAACAATTGAAAGTCTGCAACCATATGGGGCTTTTGTTGATCTTGGAAATGGAATTTCAGGACTGATACATATTTCACAAATTTGTAATCAGAGAATTGCACATCCATCTTCTGTTTTAAAAGTTGGAGAAAAAGTTAAGGTAAAGGTTATTCTGGTCAAAGATGGAAAGATCAGTTTGAGTATGAAAGCACTTGATGATGTGGCAGCAACAGAAATTACCGAGGAAAAAATAGAATATACAGCAGATGGTGACGCTACAACTTCACTTGCCGCATTATTAAAAAAGGCCGGTTTCTAAACGCATAGTTTTTGGTAAAAAAATACTTGAAGCAGGTTATATGTTTTAGGAAATGGAGTAATATGGGGCAGGAAGAAATTTGTACACTTAAAAAAATGATCGATGAAAGTGATAATATTGTTTTTTTTGGTGGAGCAGGGGTTTCGACTGAGAGCGGGATTCCGGATTTCAGAAGTCAGGACGGATTATACAGTCAGAAATACAAGTATCCGCCGGAGCAGATCGTAAGCCATACTTTTTATGAAAAAATGCCGGAGGAGTTTTTTCGTTTCTACAAAGAGAGAATGTTATATCCAAATGCAAAGCCAAATAAGGCACATATCAAACTTGCACTTTGGGAAAAAGAAGGAAAACTTAAAAAAATCGTTACACAGAATATTGATGGGTTACATCAGGCTGCAGGAAGTAAGGCTGTATTAGAACTCCATGGTAGTGTCCATCGAAATTATTGTGAGAAATGCGGAAAATTCTATGATATGGAATATATGCTGAATACCAAAGAAATTCCGTATTGCTCCTGTGGAGGAAGAGTAAAGCCTGATGTAGTTTTATACGAAGAAGGACTTGATCAGGATATACTTGAAGAAGCAGTGGATGCAATCAGTCAGGCTGATTTATTAATGATTGGGGGCACTTCACTGGCAGTTTATCCTGCAGCGGGGCTGATTGACTATTATCAGGGGAAAAAGCTGGTCGTAATAAACAGATCTGCTACACCAAGAGATCGGCAGGCTGATTTGCTGATACAGGGAAGTATCGGAGAAATACTTGATCAGATGTGAATGGATGGAAAATCTATGGAGATAAATGTTGGTGATGTTGTAAAAATGAAAAAAGCACACCCTTGTGGAAGCTATGAATGGGAGATACTTCGTGTTGGAGCAGATTTCAGATTGAAATGTTTGGGGTGCGGCCATCAAATCATGATTGCACGTCGTATTATAGAAAAAAATATTCGTGAAATTGTAAAAAATAAAAACGAAGTATAAGAAAAAGCTTGCATCTGGGATATTGATATGATATCATGAAAATCCGTGATATAAATTCCTTGCTCCTGCATAGACAGGGGCCAGAGACCAAAAGGAGGTAAGTAGCATGAACAAGTATGAATTAGCCGTTGTTGTCAGCGCAAAAGTCGAAGATGATGTAAGAGTTGAGACCGTTGACAAGTGCAAGGCTCTGATCGAGAGATTCGGTGGTCAGATTACCAATGTCGATGATTGGGGTAAGAAGAAGCTCGCTTATGAAATTGAAAAGATGAACGAAGCTTTCTATTATTTCATTCAGTTTGACGCTGAAGGTAATACACCAGCAGAACTTGAGTCCCGCGTCCGTATCTTGGATAACGTTATCAGATATTTATGCGTAAGACGCGACGAGGCATAATAGTAAAGGACGAAGATAAATGAATAAAGTTATACTTATGGGACGTTTAACCAAGGATCCTGATGTCAGATATACACAGGGCGATAACTCCACAGCAATTGCACGATATACGCTTGCGGTAGATCGCAGATTTGCAAGAAGAGACCAGCAGGATGCACAGACCGCAGATTTTATAGGTATTGTTGCATTTGGAAAAGCTGGCGAGTTTGCTGAAAAGTATTTGAAAAAGGGCACCAAGATTATCGTAACAGGGCGTATCCAGACTGGTAGCTATACCAATAAGGATGGGCAGAAAGTATATACTACAGACGTCGTTGCAGAAGATCAGGAATTTGCTGAGAGCAAGAATGCTGCCGGTGGCAATGGAGGATTCTCCGGTGCCGGTTCTACATCCTCAGGATCAGAAAAACCTGTAGCGGCAAGCGATGGATTCATGAACATTCCGGATGGAATTGATGAAGAGCTGCCGTTCAACTAAAAAAAGCGTATAACGCCAGTCAAGAAAATTGACTGATTTTGGATAGGAGGCAATCAAATGGCTTTCAACAAGGCAGACAGAGCTGATTCTTCTATGAGAAGAAAAGGTGGAATGCACAGAAGAAAGAAAGTTTGTGTATTTTGTGGAAAAGATCACAATATCGATTACAAGGATATTGCAATGTTAAAGAAGTATGTTTCCGAAAGTGGAAAGATTCTTCCGAGACGTATTACTGGAAATTGCGCAAAGCATCAGAGAGAGATTACAGTAGCAGTAAAACGTGCTAGACATCTTGCTATGATGCCATATGTTGCAGATTAAGATGGGTTTGTGAGATATGGAAACGGACATTCCGAAAGGAGTGTCCGTTTTTGCTATTGAAAAAGTATTATGTTATAATATCCGCAAAGAAATACAGGCATAAAAAATAATCGAATAATATGAAAAGTCATGTTTAGTGACATGCAATTGAATTTTTACTTGAAAATTCTGAAAGGCTGATCAGAGATGAAAAAGGCAAAAGTAAGGCTGAAGGGAAGACTGAAAACATATATGGAAACATTCATATATCTTGGTTTTATCCTTTTGGTTACCAATATTGTGATATATGTTACATCAGGAGTCAAACCGGGACTGATTGTATCTTTTTTTACAGCCTTATATATGTTGGTGATAATTTATCTGAATATGCGTACAAGACCTATTATTATGAATGAACTGATCAGTTTTGCCACCCAATATGGTCAGATACAGAAAAGACTTCTTCGGGAGCTTGACGTACCGAGCGCACTTCTGGATGATACAGGAAGGGTGATTTGGACTAACGTGGCTTTCGAAAAAGTTGTTCATCAGGAAAAAGGATATCATAAGTCTATTACATCGTTATTTCCAACGATTACAGCAGACAAATTTCCGATTACGGATGAGGAAGAGATCCAGATGGATCTTCCATATGAGAGCAGCACTTTTGTAATGCGGATGAGGAAAATATCACTGAAAGAAATGGCTGTAAACAGCGATATTATTGAAGCAAGAGGCTATGAAGGTTATCTGATTGCAGTATATCTTTTTGATGAAACTGCACTCCGCCTTGCAATTCAGGAAGTTGATAACCAGAGTCTGGCTGCAGGCCTGATATATCTGGATAATTACGAAGAAGCACTTGAAAGTGTCGAGGAAGTGCGAAGATCTTTACTGACCGCATTAATTGAGCGAAAGATCAATAAATATATTGCTTCATGTGATGGCATTTCCAAGAAAATAGAGAAAGATAAGTATTTTATTGTTTTACCAAAAAAGTCCTGTAAAATGCTTCAGGAAAACAAGTTTGATCTTTTGGATGATGTTAAGACGGTAAACATTGGAAACGAGATGGCAGTTACATTAAGTATTGGTATTGGGCTAAATGGATTGTCATATGCACAAAATTATGAATTTGCAAGAAATGCAATTGATCTGGCTTTGGGACGTGGCGGTGATCAGGCGGTAGTGAAAACACCGGATAATACAGTTTATTATGGTGGAAAAAGTCAGCAGGTTGAAAAGAGTACACGCGTTAAGGCCAGAGTCAAGGCACATGCTTTGAAGGAAATTATTGCGGGCAAAGATACGGTGATTGTCATGGGCCATCGTATGGGTGATGTTGACAGTTTTGGTGCTTCAGTCGGGATATACAGGATTTCAAAGACGCTGGATAAAAAGTGTTATATTGTTTTGAATGATATTACAACATCGATAAAGCCTTTGGCAGATCTCTTTAAGGGAAATCCGGATTATGAAAGCGATATGATCATAGGAAGCCAGCAGGCAATTGATCTGGCAGGAAATAATGCAGTTCTTGTTGTTGTTGATGTAAATAAACCCAGTATTACAGAGTGCCCTGAACTTTTGCGTTTTTGCAAAAATATTGTTGTATTTGATCATCATCGCCAAGGAACAGAGGTGGTGGAAAATGCAACATTATCCTACGTTGAACCATATGCATCTTCTACCTGTGAGATGGTTTCAGAAATACTGCAGTATATCGGGGAAAGTGTAAAAATTCATACAGAAGAAGCCGACAGCATGTATTCGGGAATAATGATAGATACCAATAATTTTATGACGAAAACAGGGGTGCGTACATTTGAAGCTGCAGCCTTTTTGCGTAGAAACGGGGCAGATGTAACGCGTGTAAGGAAACTGTTCAGAGAAGATGCAAATGAATATAAGGCTAAGGCCGATGCGGTCAGTCAGGCAGAAATATATAGAAATGCTTTTGCAATCTCTATATGTTCGGGTGAAGACGTACAAAGTCCTACTATTATTGGTGCACAGGCAGCAAATGAGTTGCTAAACATAAAGGGAGTAAAGGCAAGTTTTATTTGTACAGAATACCAGAATAAAATATATGTAAGTGCCAGATCAATAGATGAAGTCAATGTTCAGGTAATTATGGAGCATTTGGGTGGTGGCGGTCATATGAACGTTGCAGCATGCCAGATGGAGGGTGTATCATTGACGGAAGCAATCGGAGTAGTTAAACATACACTTGATTCAATGATTGAGGAAGGGGAATTGAACTGATATGCAGATTATTTTATTGGAAGATGTTAAAACACTTGGGAAAAAGGGTGATGTAGTAAAAGTGAGTGATGGATATGCTACTAATTTTGTTTTACCGAAGAAGCTTGGATTAGAGGCAACACCTAAAAATCTGAATGATTTGAAGATTCAACAGAAACGTGACGAAAAGGCAGCGGCAGAAATTCTTGCACAGTCTCGCGAATATGGGGAAAAGATAGAGACAGTAACCGTTAAAGTATGTATGAAAGCTGGAGAGGGCGGAAAAGTCTTTGGTTCTGTTTCTTCAAAAGAAATTGCAACGGCCGCAAAACAGCAGTTTGGATTTGATATTGATAAAAAGAAGATTCAGATGGTAGAACCGATTAAGTCTTTTGGTATATTTGAGATTCCAGTGAGGCTTCATCCACAGGTTACATGCAAATTGAAGGTTTCTGTCACGGAACAATAAAGAATATTATTATCATGCGTTAATGAAAACGCAGGAATAAGGTAAAATATGGCAGACGAAATACTGGCAAAGCGGGTTGCACCGAACAGTCTGGAAGCAGAGCAGTCTGTTGTTGGTGCTATGCTGATTGACAGGGATGCAATTGGAACGGCTACCGAGTTTATTACGGGAGAAAATTTTTATAACAGGCAGCTTGGAACTTTGTTTGACGCAATGGTAGAATTGGATAAGTCCGGAATGGCTGTTGATATTGTGACGCTGCAGAATCGACTAAAGGAAAAAAATGTACCTCCGGAAGTCAGCAGCTTGGAATACATACGTAATCTGGTAACAGCAGTACCGACATCAGCCAATGTCAAATATTATGCACAGATTGTCGCAGAAAAAGCAACACTGCGCAAGTTGATTCACATCAGTGAAGAAACAATTAACGCATGTTATGCTGGCTCGGATGAACTGGAAGTAGTTCTGAATGATGTAGAGAAAAATGTTTTTGATATTACACAAAATCGCGGTGCCGGAGAATATACACCCATTAAGGATGTTGTTGTTTCTGCATTGAATAAGATTGCTGCATCCAGTAAATTAAAAGGAAATGTGACAGGTCTTGCAACCGGATTTACGGATCTGGATTATGACACTGCTGGATTTCAGCCTTCCGATCTGATTTTGATTGCAGCCCGCCCCTCCATGGGAAAAACGGCATTTGCATTAAATATTGCAGAATATATGGCATTTCGTCACAATCAGACAGCAGCAATTTTTTCACTTGAAATGTCCAAAGAGCAGTTGGTAAATCGTTTACTGTCAATGGAATCAAAAGTTGATGCGCAGCACATTCGTACTGGAGCAATGAGTGATGGTGACTGGGAACAGCTGATTGAAAGTGCGGATCTGATTGGCGGTTCGAATCTTATTATAGATGATACGCCGGGTATTTCTGTTTCGGAGCTTCGTTCCAAATGCAGAAAGTACAAAATGGATCATGATCTTCAGATTGTATTTATCGATTATCTACAGTTGATGAGTGGCGGCGGAGGCAGATCATCTGATTCCAGGCAGCAGGAAATATCTGATATTTCACGTTCGTTGAAAGCACTGGCAAGAGAGATACATGTTCCGATTGTTGCTTTGTCACAGCTGTCGCGTGCGGTGGAACAAAGACCGGATCATCGCCCGATGCTTTCGGATCTTCGTGAATCCGGAGCAATTGAGCAGGATGCTGATATGGTAATGTTTATATATCGTGATGATTATTATAATAAGGATACGGAGCGAAAGGGTGTTGCTGATATTATAATAGCGAAACAGAGAAATGGACCGATTGGAACAGTTGAGCTTCTTTGGATGCCTGAATTTACGAAATTCGCAAATTTGGAAAAACATTAAAAACCTTTTGAAACAATTCAGATTACGTGCGAGTTGTTTCAAAAGGTTTTTTAAAAAAAAATAATGGGCTGAAAAACAGCCCATTACTTAATTACATGATCATGTTGCTGATTAACCCTGAGAAATAGCAGATACAGGGCACTGGCTTGCGCAAGAACCGCAATCGATACATGTGTTTGCATCGATCTCATACTGAGAATCTCCCTGAGAAATAGCAGATACAGGGCACTGGGTTGCACAAGAACCGCAGCTGATGCAAGCATCACTAATTACATATGCCATGATAATCTCCTCCTTATTATGGATTTATTTTATTTTGAACAGACCGGATTTTGCCGTCACCGATCCCATGTTGCATAGACTATGATAATATAAATGTGCTTTTTTATCAAGTAAAATAGTTTTATCTTTTATCACTTAATTCGATAAAATGAAGCAGAATGCGGTTTTGCGGATTTATGAAAAAAGTATTTTTTTAATTGTATACAATATAGATGGAATATATAGTAAAATAAAAAAAAAAATACAAGATAATGGGGGGGAAAACATCCTGATAATGAGAGTGAAAGATTCCCCAACCCCTTGCTATCATTGACATCACGGACTTTGCATGCTACTATGTTGGATAGCAGAGAAAAATTATCTGCGGATATCCGTGCACGGGTTTTATAAGAAAAAATCCGATTCGTGCAGGGGTTTTTGTGCGCATCAATCTGCAAATGGTCAGACAATTTGTCTGACTGTAAAATGACATGACAGTATTCATATGAAACTGCATGCCGACCATACAAGGTAGGAGGATTTGAAATGGCAAGAAACATGAAAACCATGGATGGTAACGAAGCTGCTGCATATGCATCATATGCGTATACCGACGTTGCTGCCATGTACCCGATCACACCGTCATCTGTTATGCCTGAGCATGTAGATGAATGGGCTACAGCTGGAAAGAAGAACATTTTCGGCCACACAGTTCAGATTACAGAAATGCAGTCTGAAGCAGGTGCAGCAGGTGCTGTACACGGATCACTCGTAGCAGGGGCACTTACATCTACTTACACCGCATCTCAGGGTTTACTTCTGATGATTCCGGATATCTACAAGGTAGCAGGTGAGAGATTACCCGGTGTATTTAATGTATCCGCACGTTGCGTAGCTTCACACGCACTGAATATTTTTGGAGATCATTCTGATGTTTATGCTTGCCGTCAGACTGGTGCTGCAATGCTTTGCGATTCCAGCGTTCAGGAAGTTATGGATTTAACACCTGTAGCTTATTGCGCAGCAATTGAAGGAAAACTTCCTTTCATTAATTTCTTTGATGGTTTCCGTACATCTCATGAAATTCAGAAGATCGAAGTATGGGATTACAAGGATCTGGATGAAATGGTTGATCATGATGCAATCGATGCATTCCGTAAAAATGCACTTAATCCAAATCACCCTCGCATAATGGGATCTGCTCAGAATCCGGATATTTTCTTCCAGACAAGAGAATCCTGCAACACAGCATATGATGCAATGCCGGCTCTTGTTCAGAAGTATATGGACAAAGTTAATGCGAAAATCGGAACAGATTATAAGCTGTTCAATTATTACGGAGCTCCGGATGCTGAAGTTATTATCATCGCAATGGGTTCAGTAAATGATACAATTGAAGAAACAATTGATTACATGATGAAAGAAGGAAAGAAGGTCGGCGTTGTAAAGGTCAGACTGTTCAGACCTTTTGTAGCAAAGGCATTACTTGATGTCATTCCGGATTCTGTAAAGAGAATTGAAGTCCTTGACAGAACAAAGGAACCAGGATCTATGCGTGAACCTCTTGCCCTTGATGTAATTGCAGCACTTAAGGGATCAAAGTTCGAGAAGCTTCCTGTATTCTGCGGCCGTTATGGTCTGGGTTCAAAAGATACAACTCCGAACCAGATTGTTGCTGTATTTAACAACGATTCTATGGAAGAGTTTACGATCGGAATCGATGATGACGTAACACATCTGTCACTTAATGCAGGTGCACCGCTTGTTACAACTCCTGAAGGAACAATCAACTGCAAGTTCTGGGGACTGGGTGCTGATGGAACTGTTGGTGCAAATAAGAACTCCATCAAGATCATCGGCGACAATACCGATATGTATGCGCAGGCATATTTTGATTATGACTCCAAGAAGTCAGGCGGCGTTACAATGTCTCATTTGAGATTTGGTAAGAAGCCAATCAAGTCTACATACCTGATTCGTACAGCTAATTTCGTTGCATGTCACAATCCTTCCTATATCCGCAAATTTAATATTGTGCAGGAAATTGTTGATGGCGGAACATTCCTGTTGAACTGCCCTTGGACAGTAGAACAGCTTGAAACAGAGATTCCCGGACAGGTTAAGAAATATATTCATGATCACAAGATTAAGTTCTATATCATGAATGGTTCCAAGATCGGTGTTGAAGTTGGAATGGGACCTACAAGGATCAATACGATCCTGCAGTCTGCTTTCTTTAAACTTGCACAGATTATTCCTGAAGAAGATGCAATTAAGTTCATGAAGGATGCTGCACAGAAGACATATGGCCGTAAGGGTGAAGATGTTGTTAAGAAGAACTGGGATGCTATTGATGCCGGTGCTGATGACAAGAACCTGATCGCTGTTTCTGTTCCGGAAGCATGGGGCGAAGCAAAGGACGAAGGTCTTGACTTTACTGTTGCAAACGGAAACAAAAAGGATGTTGTTGATTTTGTTAACAATATTCAGTCAAAAGTTAATGCACAGGAAGGTAACAATCTTAAAGTTTCAGAGGTTGCACCTTACACAGATGGTTCTACACCGTCAGGTTCATCAGCATTTGAGAAACGTGGTATTGCTGTAAATGTACCGGCATGGGATGCAACAAAATGTATTCAGTGTACATTCTGTTCACTGGTATGCCCGCACGCTGCAGTTCGTGTTGTTGCTATGACAGAAGAAGAAGCAGCAAAGGCACCGGAAGGAATGACTACAATTCCGATGATGGGAATGCCTGAATACAAATTTGGAGTTGTTGTTTCTGCATTGGATTGTACAGGTTGCGGATCCTGCGCAAATGTATGTCCTGGAATGAAGGGTGAAAAAGCTCTTGTTATGGGTGCAATTGCACAGAATGAATATGAGCAGAAATTCTTTGATTATGCATTTACACTTCCGACAAAGAAAGCAGTTGTTGAGAAATTCAAGGAAACAACTATTAAGGGATCACAGTTCAAGAAGCCTCTTCTTGAGTTCTCCGGCGCTTGCGCAGGATGTGGTGAAACACCTTATGTTAAACTTGCTACACAGTTATTTGGTGACAGAATGTACATTGCCAATGCTACAGGCTGTACTTCAATCTGGGGCAATTCTTCACCATCAACTCCTTATACTGTAAATGAAGAGGGACATGGTCCTGCATGGGATAACTCTTTATTTGAAGACAATGCAGAATTTGGATTTGGTATGATGCTGGCTCAGAATGCACTTCGTGATGGACTGAAGGAAAAAGTTGAGAAGATTGCTGCTGAAGGAAATGATACAGAAAAGGCAGCAGCTAAGAACTGGTTGGATACTTTTGCTGTAGGTGCAACAAATGGTGCAGCTACAGAAACACTTGTTGAAGCACTTGCTTCTGACAATGGTGAAACAGCGAAAGATATTTTGAAGGATAAGGATTTCCTTGCAAAGAAGTCACAGTGGATCCTTGGTGGTGATGGATGGGCATTTGATATCGGCTTTGGCGGTCTGGATCATGTTCTTGCTTCAGGCAAGGATATTAATGTTCTCGTTGTAAACACTGAAGTATACTCCAATACAGGCGGACAGTCTTCCAAGGCTACTCCTACGGGTGCGGTTGCACAGTTTGCTGCAGGTGGTAAAGACATTAAACAGAAGGATCTTGCGTCTATTGCTATGAGTTATGGTTATGTATATGTTGCCCAGGTATCTATGGGTGCTGATAAGAACCAGACACTGAAAGCTCTTGCAGAAGCAGAAGCATATCCGGGACCTTCACTTGTAATCTGCTATGCACCTTGCATTAACCATGGTCTTAAGATCAAGGGCGGTATGTCTAAGGTTCAGGATGAAGAGAAGAGAGCCGTTGAAGCTGGATACTGGAATATGTTCAGATTCAATCCGCTTGCTGAAAAGAAGTTTACTTTGGACAGCAAGGCTCCGACAATGGATTATCAGGAATTTCTGGATGGAGAAGTTCGTTATCTGTCCTTGAAACTGAAGAATCCTGAGAGAGCAGAGAAACTTTATAAAGAAGCAGCAGAGCATGCTAAAGAACATCTGGCATATTTGAATAAGCTGGTTACATTATATGGTGACCAGGAGTAATTTTATTAAAAGCAGGATACGATGAGTATCCTGCTGATAAAAAGACCTGCATGATATCAGAAGATATCATGCAGGTCTTTTTTTGAAAGATAAAAGCCAGAAAATTATAAAAACTCATATCTTCATAAATTAAATTGTTTCAAATACAGAAAAATTGTTCAAATTTTGGAAAGTATTTGCAATGCCTGATTACGAATGACTGTTACATTATGTTCATCAAGGTACGAAGCACTTGCTGAAATGGAATCTACTTCAAGTCCATATTCTGAAATTAATGAACACAATGAATCAAAAGATGCAGTATTCGTTTGATCAGGATAAACCACTAGAATGTATCTGTCATCTGAAGAACTTTTGTACAAAGTATTAGAACCTTTGTATGAATCAGAAATAATAGCAGAAAGTTTCATGACATCATTTACAGAACGAAATACAAACATTTTAAAATCCGAAGCACCTGAAACTCCTTTTGTATATGATGCACCTGTTTTTTCTTTTAATTTTTTAGAATCATTCGAAGAACCATTCAGAAAACTGGTTACATCTCCTTGCTGAAAGCGCTTAAACAGATTCATGACATTTTCCGAATCATCATTATCATTGTCTTCGTCAGTTGCATCCTCGGATTCATCCTGAATAGATGGACCAAATTGTGAAAAACGTGTATCAAGTTCTTCAGGATCCTCTGTCTTGGTAATAACAAGAACAATACATTCAGAGTTGATCGGAATTGCTTCTATCATCAGAGGAATATCTTCTGCTTCAAAACCAAATTGAAAATTGGCCTGATGCATCATTTCCTGAAAAAGTTCTCGCGCTTTTTCTGTTCCGTATGCTAGTTCACTGATTTTGATCTGACGTTTTGCAAGGTCTTCTCTGGTAAGCGTACAACGAATCTGATGATCGTTTACTTTTTCAATTTTCATTATGCCTACCTCCTCTCGCCTATAAATTACACAAATACTAAATGAAAGAATATACAATGTCAATACATCTATCAGTTTGTTTTATAAAATTTAATATATTTTTTGCAAAATATTACTTGCAGAACGAATTACTTTCGTGTATAGTATCACAAGCAAGATGTCTCTGGATAATATGTATCGGAAGGGAGGCATGGTATAATCTTATAATAATATGTTTAAAATAATTCTGCGCGTTCTGTGCAGATGTCTTACAGGTATATGACCTGTCGGGTAGCTTTTTTCTATTTCAATAATCAGAAATAAACCTCAAACAAACAACAAACCAAAAAAGATTATGAATGTTATTGATGTATGTATTTTTTATGATACAACAGAAGATTCTTGCAGGACTATTTTATAAACATAGCATTCTTTGCCTCAAAAAGGAGTATTAGCACAGCATGAGATATCACGGATAAATACCTTCTTTTGCGTTTATTGTGCATTACATCTTTTCATCCAAAATCAGTCAAAAAATAAAGTTTATATGCAAAGAAAAAATGAACAGGAGGACCCCGCCGAATGTTCGAATTAGGTAATGACGTTAATTGAATAGTCTGATATAATATAGGACGATTGGAAAGGAGACAGGAGATGAAGAAGACAGCAATTCCTGTGATATTCACAATTGTCCTTATTATTTTGCTTGGGACGGCTGTGATCGGAAAAAAAATGTACAGTCGTTATTCATATAGTAAAGAACATGCAGACCTTAATTCCTATTTTGGTGTAAAAGATGAAAGTGATGTTCCGGTTATACTTCAGAATGATCCGATCAGCCAGCATGCCAGATTGATCGATGGAAGTTATTATATGGATATTGATTCTGTGCATACCTATTTAAATAATAGATTCTATGAGGGAAAAGAAGACGGAACATTTATATATACAACACCAACGGCTATTATAACGGCGAAGATTGGAACCGGAGGGTGGACAAGTACGGATGGATCGTCTCAGACAGAAAAGTACCAGATTGCCAGGTATGAAGGGAATACTTTATATGTGGCGCTTGATTATGTAAAAAAATATACAAATTTTGAGTATAAGACATACACAAATCCAAATCATATGCAGATTTACACAAAATGGGATATTAGAAAAACAGCCACAATTTCGAAAAATACTGAACTCCGGGAAAAGGGCGGTGTGAAAAGCGATATCCTGGAGGATTTGAAAAAGGGTGATAAGGTAATTATTCTGGAGGAGATGAATGACTGGAGTAAAGTGAAAACTTCAGATGCATATATTGGATATGTTGAAAAAAAGCGCCTTCAGAATCGTACAGATGAAACACCGATTGGCATTTCAGATTATAAAAAGCCCGAGTATACGAATATTACGAAGCCATATAAGATTAATATGGCTTGGCATGTTGTTGCCGGAAAAGCAGGAAATGATACACTCAGTAGCTTTATGAGTAATACCAAAAGTGTAAACACTGTATCCCCGACATGGTTTTATGTAAATGATAACAGTGGTGATATAACAAGCTATGCAACATCTGATTATGTTGCAAAGGCGCATGATATGGGACTTGAAGTGTGGGCTTTGGTAGATAATTTTTCCGGTAAAGATATAGATTCCTATCAGATTCTTTCCCATGCAAAGTCAAGAGCGAATTTGATCAGTCAACTGATGGAGCAGGTTAGCGCATGCGGTATAGATGGAATTAATGTTGATTTTGAAAATATCAGTCAAGACTGTGGACAGTCCTTTATTGAGTTTATACGGGAATTGTCCATTGCGTGCAGAGCAAAGCAGATCGTGTTGTCAGTAGATAATTATGTGCCGCTTAGTATTAATGATCATTATGATCGTGCTGAACAGGGAAGAGTGGCAGATTATGTTGTTATCATGGGATATGATGAACATTATGCGGGGGACAAAGAAGCCGGATCGGTTGCAAGTATTGACTATGTAAAAAACGGGATAGAAAGTACAATTAAGGAAGTTCCTTCAGAAAAAGTGATCAATGGCATTCCTTTTTACAGCAGAATCTGGACAACATCCGGCGGAAAAGTCAGCAGTGAAGCAGTTGGAATGACGCAGGCACAGGAATATATTTCAACGCATGGAATTGATATGAAGTGGGATGATCAGACATGCCAGAATTATGGAGAATATACAGATAAAAACGGCGCACTCACACAGATATGGCTGGAAGATGCGGATTCAGTTGAAGCAAAGCTTGGGGTGATGGCAAGTAATAATCTTGCAGGCGTCGCTGAATGGAGACTTGGATTTGAGAGCGCGGATGTTTGGGATAAAATAGCGGCTTATGTGGGATCATGATAAAGAAGCACATGTCAGTGTATAGTATGCGAACCGGTGTAAAAAAGTAGTATAATAGAGGCAATATGAAAACTGAAGTAGTTAAAATCGATGAATATAATATAGATACAGAAGCAAAAAAAAATCTTGCTAAAGCAGGTGACATTCTTAGAAATGGCGGCTTGGTAGCATTTCCGACAGAAACTGTTTACGGACTTGGCGGAGATGCACTGAATCCGGAATCATCAAAAAAAATCTATGCTGCAAAAGGCAGACCTTCCGATAATCCCTTGATTGTGCATATTTATCGTGCAGAAGATCTTGTTCCTATTACAAGAGTGGTTCCACAGGCAGCGTATGATCTTGCCAAGGCTTTTTGGCCGGGACCGCTTACCATGATTCTGAATAAATCAGATAAAGTACCATATGAGACAACAGGCGGAATGGATACAGTTGCAATTCGTATGCCCAGTAATAGGATCGCAGCGGAGATGATTCGGACAGGAGGAGGCTTTATTGCAGCCCCCAGTGCGAATACATCCGGACGACCAAGTCCGACACTTGCACAATATTGTGTGGAAGATTTAAATGGCAAAATTGAAATGATCATAGATGGCGGACAGGTAGGAATTGGACTTGAGTCAACAATTGTTGATCTTACAGTAGACGTGCCTATGGTCTTAAGACCGGGCTATATTACATATGAAATGCTTCAAAAAGTTTTGGGAAAAGTGGATATAGATCGCACTATTATTGATGGAACTTCTGCACAGAAACCGAAAGCGCCGGGGATGAAGTATAAACATTACGCGCCAAAGGGTGATTTGACTATTGTGGAAGGCGTTCAGGAAAACGTTGTTGCGTATATTAATACCATGGCTGCACAAAAAGGTGCAGCTGGAGAAAAAGTTGGTGTTATCAGTACAGATGACACATTTAACAGATATCATGCTGATTTTGTGAGAAGTGCGGGAAAACGGGATGATGAAGAAACGATTGCAAGAGAGCTGTTTCATATTTTGCGTGAATTTGATGATGAACAGGTGACAGTCATGTATTCAGAATCTTTTGATGACAAAGGAATCGGTCAGGCTATCATGAATCGTTTGTTGAAAGCGGCAGGACATCATATTGAACATGTTTAAGATTTTGGCATGAAAAATTTGATATATGCTACAGGAAAGGGGAGAAATATGATAGCACTTGGAAGTGACCACGGAGGCTTTGAACTGAAGCAGACGGTAATTGTACATTTAAAAGAGAGAGGAATCGCATATAAAGATTTTGGAACATATGATAAGGCGTCCTGCGATTATCCGGTTTATGGAAAAGCAGCAGCAGAAGCTGTTGCAAGCGGAGAATGTGATTGTGGCATTGTAATCTGCACAACCGGTATCGGTATATCAATTGTTGCAAATAAGGTAAAGGGAATTCGATGCGCTTTATGTTCAGAACCGCTATCGGCAAAAATGACCAGAGAACACAATGATGCAAATATGCTCGCAATGGCTGGCGGAATGATAGGAGACAATCTGGCGATCGCAATCGTTGACACGTTTCTTGATACGCCATTTTCGGGACTTGAGAAGCACTGCAGAAGAATAGGTGAAATCAGTAATCAAGAAAAAGATTTCTGATAACATGATAAACTGAGCAGTATGCATAACAAAAGATATGACACTGCGGAATGGAGAAAAAATGGGGAAAGTTGTAATTATGGATCATCCTCTGATCCAACACAAAATTGGCTATATCAGAAGGAAGGATACCGGAACAAAGGACTTTAGGCAGACGATCAGTGAAATAGCCATGCTGATATGCTACGAGGCTACAAGAGATCTGCAACTTCAGGAAGTTGAGATTGAAACACCAATCTGTATGGCAAAAGTAAAAGAACTGAAGGGAAGAAAACTGTGTGTTGTTCCGATTTTACGTGCCGGACTTGGAATGGTGGATGGAATGCTGACACTTATTCCCGCAGCGAAAGTTGGACATATTGGATTATATCGTGATCCTGAGACGCTTGCACCTGTTGAGTATTATTGTAAAATGCCAGCAGACTGTGCGGAGAGAGAAATTTTTGTTGTTGATCCAATGCTTGCAACAGGCGGATCTTCTTCCGCAGCTATTACGATGCTGAAGAACAGGGGATGCAAACATATTCACTTTATGTGCATTATTGCAGCACCGGAAGGAATTAAGAAACTGCAGGAAGAGCATCCCGATATTGATATTTTCATTGGTTCCGTGGATGAAAAACTCAATGAACATGGTTATATTGTTCCGGGGCTTGGAGATGCCGGAGACAGGATATTTGGAACCAAGTGATCTATGAGGATGACGGAATGAAAAGAGAAGACTATATTACATGGGATGAATATTTTATGGGTGTTGCCAAATTATCCGGTATGCGTTCAAAAGATCCGAATACACAGGTTGGATCATGCATTGTAAGCCAGGATAATAAAATTCTGTCGATGGGATATAACGGACTTCCAAAGGGGTGTTCTGACGACGAGTTCCCATGGGAACGGGATGGCGACGATGAACTTTGTACCAAATATCCCTATGTGACACACAGCGAACTGAATGCGATATTGAATTACAGGGGTGGAAGTCTGGATGACTCCAAAATATATGTCTCTCTTTTTCCATGTAATGAATGTGCAAAGGCAATTATACAGGCAGGGATCAGAACAGTAATATATGATAGCGACAAATATAGCACTTCTGCAGGAACACGTGCTTCCAAAAAGATGTTTGATGCGGCGGGAGTAAGATATTATCAGTATCAGCGTTCGGGGCGCAATATACATATCGTCATATGAGATATTCAAAAAAAGAGGATAAAAAAAAATATATATTGAGATGGCGTGCGCGATGTATGGGATTTATACTTGCGTTTATTATCTGTACTCTTTCAATTCCACAAAACGTATGTGCAACGGAGGAAACAAAGCAGAAGCTGAAGGAAGCACAGGAAAAAAGACAGGAAACACAGTCACAGCTGGATAATAAAAAAAGTGATATTAACGCAATGAGTTCGCAAAAGGACAGTCTCCAGGGGCAGCTAAGCAATCTGAATGGACAGCTGACGCAGGTCAGCGATAATCTTGCAGAAATTGAAAGTAAGATTACAGCGAAACAGAGCGAAATAGACACGACCAAGAAAAATCTTTCCGAGGCTAAGAAAATAGAAGAAGAGCAATATGCTGCAATGAAAAAGCGTGTTCAGTTTATGTATGAACGGCAGAATCATGTTGTTCTGGAGATGTTTTTGAAAGCAAAAAGTTTTGGGGATTTTTTGAACCAAAGCGATTATGTGGCGGAGCTTTCGGCATACGATCGGAAAATGCTTGAAAAGTATCAACAGACAAAAGAGAGTATAACCAAAGAAGAAGCTGCACTTGAAAAAGAGATGAGTGAACTGAATGAATACCAGGTAAAACAACAGGCAGAGCAAAGCCGTGTATCAGGGCTGGTCAGTCAGACATCAGGCAGCATCAATAAGTATTCCAATCAGATTTCTGATGTACAAAAGCAGGCAGAGGTTATTGAAAGTGATATTTCAAAACAGGATGCAGATATAAAAGCTTTGCAGGCTAAGCTTGCGGAAGAAATCAGGATGTCTCAGCTTGCGGCTCAGTCAGCATGGAGAGATATTTCAGAAGTTACGTTTGCAGATGGAGACAGATATCTTCTGGCAAATCTGATATATTGTGAGGCCGGAGGAGAGCCGTATGCAGGCAAACTTGCAGTAGGTGCAGTTGTAATAAACAGAGTGCTAAGCTCTGTTTATCCTAATACGGTTGTTGGCGTTATATATCAGAACCGGCAGTTTTCCCCTGTTGCAAGCGGGAGACTGGCCCTAGCTCTTGCAGAAGGAAGAGCGACAGCTGCCTGCTATCAGGCGGCTGATGAGGCAATGAGCGGAACAACAAATGTTGGAGAATGTGTATATTTCCGAACACCGATTGATGGACTTACAGGGATTAATATTGGGGGGCATGTTTTCTACTGAGTTTCCTGAATTACTTTTTCCAGAGGAATTTTGAGCACAGAAACACCATTGGCATATATTTCAGTTAAGAGCCTGTTCAGTGCGAACAGGCTCTTTTTGAGCAAGATTTCATCAATCAGGTGACGGTCAAAAGCCTCGGCAAGTTCATCGAGATCAACAACGCGAATGTTTCCGTCAGGTTTTACGATGACATCGGCAAGAAGATCTGTTACTATTATTGTGTTTTTTTCAGAATCTGATGTATAGTTAACAATATCACAATACCAATAAGAAAAAGAGTTGTCAGCTCGATAAAATTTGCTGATTTTCCATCCTTTTTCAAGAAAATAACAGGAATAGCCATAGGCAAGATCCTGTTTAGGACGAAAAGCTTTCCACTTGGTTACAATAGTGGACGCATCGCATTGCAAAATGGTATCATCTTTAAGAAGAATACATTCGGATGGAATAATTCGTTTACGATAAAGAATCGGGTAGATCATATTTCCCCAATCTGCGCTGATAGCGCATTCACAAACAAAAATGAGTGTTATTGAGTATGATTAAAAGCTTACACTTAAGACTTTAAAATGTCAATCGAACAAGGACAGGTTATTAAATGAAAAAATTGATCATAAAAATAGTATATATTCTGGCCGTTTTTGTAATCTCAGTACTGATTATCAGTGGAATATCCAATAAAGAAAATATTGATATGACTGCACAAATGCCTGCGGCGACATACCCTGTTGTATCTATGATTGAAAATGGTACAACAGTAAATGTACTGCATGGATATGCGCAGGAAATGCAGGTAAATTATATGCATGGCACCATACTGCCGATCGGGAAAGACAGACAGGTACAGATGCAGATGGATTTATTCGACACTTCTTTTGAAAATCTTTCTTTTGAAGTTCGTACAATGGATGGATCAAGTCTTGTAGAAAATACACCAATAAAGAATTACAGTAAGGATGGAAATAAAGTCAATGCATCATTTCAATTGAAGGATCTGATTGATAAGGACACAGAATATATGCTGGTTATTCTGGCAGATGTAAATGGTAAAACAATCAGGTATTATACTAGGATTGTTTGGACGCAGGATGACAGCAGGGATTATGTTGATCAAAAGCTTGATTTTGTAAAGACCTTTCATGATAAAACTTTTGATAAAGAGAAAGCAAAAGAGCTTACAACTTATCTGGAAAGTAATTCTGAGGGCGATAATTCTTCCTTTTGTAAAGTGACGATTAATAGCAGCTTGAACCAGGTGTCATGGGGAAAATTGAATATCACAGCACATTCAGATCCAGAGATATATATAACTGATATGCACCAGCAAACAGGTTCTTTCAGACTTACCTATACTGTCACAATAACGGATGATCAGAAAGTTGTAAGGAACTATGATGTACAGGAAGATTTCAGAGTTCGGTATACTTCCGATAGAATATATCTGCTTGACTACACCAGAACAATGAATTATGTATTTGATGGTGCGGCAACGGATTTCAATGGAAATGTATTAAACCTTTCAATCAGCGATCCACAGCTGCAGATGGTGGAAAGCGATGGAGGCGGAGCATTTGCATTTGTAAGTGAAGACCGTCTTTATGTATATAATGTTACGGATAAAAAGATAGCACTTTTATTTGGGTTTTATAATAAGAATCAGGATGATATCAGAACCAGGTGGAAAAATAACAGGATTCAGATTTTGAGTGTCGATGAAGCAGGAAACGTGGAGTTTCTTGTTGCAGGGTATATGAATAGAGGCCATCATGAGGGAAATGTTGGAACAGCTGTTTATGATTACAATGCGACAGTAAATACAATTGAAGAGAAAGTTTTCATTCCAAGTACACAGTCAGAAGAGATTGTAATGGCATATGCGCAGAAATTGGCATACTCCAATCATATTGATCAATTTTATATGATGCAGGGAGACAGTGTTTATGGGATATCCCTTAGTGATCGATCCTGCAAAACAGTAATTGAGGATATTGTAGGATGCAATTACAGAATATCAGAGTCAGGAGGCATGATTTCCTGGCAGAATGGAACGTCAGTATCTTCTATGAGTAGTATTCATTTGATGGATATGAATACGCAGTCAGTTTCAGAAATTGATGCAGACAAGGGAGAATATATCAGGCCGCTTGGATTTATGGGGGAAGATCTGGTATATGGTAAGTTATACGCAAAAGATATTCATAATGATCAAATGGGGAATCCTGTATATGCGATGTATAGTATTGTCATTCGGGATAAAGATGGAAATGTTCTCGAAAATTACAAAGCAGATGGAATATTTGTTACAGATGCTGAAATCCATGACAATCAAATCGCGTTGACAAGAGTCAAATGGGATGAACAGTCACAGAAATATGTGCAAAGTTCGGATGATCAGATCATGAGTACACTTGAAGCAGAAGAGGGAAGCAACACCATTGTTATAACATCCTCGGATCAGTTTGAAAATACAGTTGGAATATCCATGAAAGATTCAGTAAATGCTGCAGCACTTAAAATGCTGACACCGAGTGAGATTCTATTTGAAGGAAATCGCGATGTGACAGTGAGTGACCCAGTGAATAAAACTGCACCGATTTTGTATTATACGTATGGACAGAGATCGGTTGAAGGAATTTACACGGATCCGGCAGAGGCGATTGAACTGGCTGACCGTATTTCAGGGATTGTTGTGGATAATATGAACCGATACATTTGGATGAAAGGCAATCTCCAACTTAAAAATCAGATCATGTCAATTACAAATACAGTTAGTGGTAAAAATCTAGCGGGACAGAATTCTACGGCAGTATGTCTGGATCTTATTTTGCAAAGTGAAGGAATAAATCAGAATGTTGAAAAAATGCTTAAAAATGGGAAATCAGTAGATGAAATACTCGGGACAAGTATTCCCAATGCACAAATTCTGGATCTTGCCGGATGCGGTCTCAGCACCGTGCTATATTATGTGAATCAGGATATACCAGTGATGGCAATGATGAACGATGGCAGTTCAGTTCTGATCATTGGCTTTAATGATTTAAATACTGTAATACTGGATCCGGAAAAAGGTACTGGGGCAGTTTACAAGTATGGGATGCAGGATTCTGAAAAACTTTTTGAAAAAAACGGGAATCATTTCATAACATTTCTGATGCCGCCTGCAGATACTAATGGGTAAATAAAGAAGAAAGTGTGTAGTTATGAGCAGAAAAAAACAGGAGATAATGGAATTCAGATACTACGATCTTCCACAAAAGGAGTCTGTTCTTGCAATGATGGGAGAAGATTGGATTAGAAAATATGGAGATGGGATTGCAAATCAGCATTTTCATAATTTGATGGAAATCGGGTATTGTAAAGATGGATATGGCATTTTAAGTCTGGATGAACAGAATCTTCCTTATGAACCGGAGATGATCAGTATAATACCCAGGAACTATCCGCATACTACAAATAGTGAGGAAGGAACGTCCAGTTACTGGGAGTTCCTTTTTCTTGATCCGGAAGGCATTCTGAGAGAGCTATATCCGGAAAATGAGTTGTATAGAAAGAAAATTATCCAGCTGGTGAATAAAGCTGCTATTTTTGGGAAAACATCAGAATATCCACAATTGGCGGGAATTATTTCTGAAATTCTGGATGAAATGAGAAACAAAAAAGAATTTTATGTAGAAGCAATTAAGGGACTTTTAACAGCACTGATCTATGAGATTGCCAGAGTGAATCAGCATCAGGAGGAGGCAATTTATTCTGGACGTAAGGAAGGTATGATGTCAATCAGTAAGGCCCTTACCTATATCAGCATTAATTACAGGGAACCCATACGAATTGAAAAACTTGCAGAATTATGTAATTTAAGTGAAACGCATTTTAGGCGCATTTTTATAGAATATATGAACATGACACCGCTTGATTACGTGAATATGATACGTATTCAGATGGCATGTGAGCTTATTCGCAAGACAAATCGGTCAATGGGTGATATAGCAATAAAATGCGGATATGATACCATTTCAACGTTTAACCGTAACTTTAAAAAAATTACAGGATTAACTCCTTATCAATTGAAAAATAATCCGGAGAACTATGAAAGTAAATTACTCAGATTCCACATTTCAGCAGAAAAAGGTTGGTGAAGAAGCAAAAAGTTCGTTTTTGCAAGGATGGTGCGAACTACGAAAACGTTTAAGTTAGTGGTAGAGCGGATCGCGAGAGTAATTGAAAAAAGAAAAAAGTTTCCATGAATATAAATGGTCGAATTTGCACATTTATGAAATGAATATACGAACATCAATAAAAAAACGTTGTTATAATTGCCTTATAAAAGTTGATCGGACAATAAAAAGTATACAAGATGCACAAATGAAAAAAAGTAACTTTTTTTTGCTCCGTCAGTTTAACTCAAATAGGGAGGGTTTATTAATGAGAAAAAAACTGGTATCTATTTTACTGGCAACCGTAACAACCGTATCACTTGCCGGATGTGGAAGTTCATCTTCTGCAACAGCAACCTCAGAAACTTCAGCTGCAACGGCTAATGCTTCTGCAGCAACAGCGACTTCCGCTGAAGCAACCACAGAGGAGGCAGCAGCAACAGCCGCTACAACAGCAGTTAATGTTGATACAGCAAATGAAGGAGATGACACATTATCTGTTTATGCATGGGATGCGAACTTTAATATTCCGGCACTGAAAGATGCAGAGAAAGATTATCAGGATAATGTTGATCCCAATTTTAAACTGAATGTAATTCAGGCATCTCAATCATCTGATGTTGAAAATGCAATTACACTTGCAGCATCTGCTGGAGATTACAGCACATTACCGGATATCGTTCTATTCCAGGATCACTATTTCCATAAGTACATTACAGATTACCCGGATGCCTTTCAGGCAGTAGATGATGCACCGGGTATGAACTGGACAGATTTTGGTGCAGAGAAATTATCTTATTCGACCTTAGATAAGGTTCATTACGGGTTCCCGGTAGATAATGGAACAGTTATCTGTGCATACAGAGTCGATCTTTTAAAGCAGGCAGGCTATACAATTGATGATATGAAAGGAATCAGTTGGGATGATTTCATCAAGATCGGAGAGGATGTATATGCAAAAACCGGCAAGTATCTGTTGTCAATGGATGGAGATGGAAACGATCTTGTGTATATGATGATGCAGGCAGAAGGCGCATCACAATTTAAAGATAATACAACACCGTACATTTCTGATAATAAGACGTTGGTTGAAATTGTTAACAAGATTGTTGAAATGCAGCAGAAAAAGGTTTTGTATCTTGCAAACGACTGGTCAGAATATACGAATCAGACGATTATGGGAGATATGGTTGCTGGTGTAATGAACGGAAACTGGATTATTCCTACAATTGAGCAGGTTAAAGATAATAGTGGTAAGTGGGAAATTACTACAATGCCTACATTGGAAGGAAAAGGAAAAGAAGGTTATGCTTCCAATGGCGGTTCTTCACTGTATATTACAGCAAACTGTAAGAAAGCTGATCTTGCAAAGAAGTTTCTTGCATATACATTTGGCGGCAGTACAGTAACATATGATGGAGCACTTAAGGACGGCGGCGTTATTACAACATGTATTTCTGCAGGTAAGTCAGACGCATACCAGGCAGGTGTAGCATATTTTAACAATACACCAGTTTATTCACAGATCGTTGCAATGAGTGCAAATGTACCGGTTGTTCAACAGAGTGATTTTCATTATGACTGTCGTACACAGATTGCAGCTGCAATACAAAATATTATTGGTGGTGCAGACGCAACACAAGCTCTTAAGGATGCTGAAGATCAGCTGAATATGGATATGGGCAATTAAAGTAAATCGATGAATTTTCATCGTCAGATATTAGATAACGGGGAATCGGTATTTCCGACTCCCCGTTTCCTGACAAGATCATAAAGTATTTTAAATGATTATTTGATTAAGGAGGCTCAATTTGAAATCAAAGAAAATGAGCGTGACTGCAAAACAGCGTACAGCAGGGTGGATTTATCTGATGCCTGCGACACTGCTGATTGCCATCATGAGTTTCTATCCAATGTTTCAGGCACTTTTTACATCTTTTAAGACAGGATCCAGTGCACATATGAAATGGGCGGATCCGCTTTTTTATAACTATGTTCGCATGTTTCGGGATAAGTTATTTATCCGTTCTCTTGGTAATACATTTTTGTATCTGATCATAGAAGTACCGATCATGTTGATTCTGGCAATTCTGCTGGCACAGTTATTGAATAACAAGGATCTTAAGTTTAAGGGATTTTTTCGTACATGTGTGTTTTTGCCATGTGCAACTTCATTGGTTTCATATTCCCTGATTTTCAAATCACTGTTCGCAACAAATGGTTTGATCAATTCAATTCTGATACAGCTTGGTTTTTTTGAAAAAAGTTACAATTTTCTTGGAACACCTTCTTCTGCAAGAGCAATCATCATTCTTGCATTGATCTGGAGATGGACAGGCTATAACATGGTATTTTATCTGGCAGGGCTGCAGAATATTGAATATTCAGTATATGAAGCAGCAAAGATTGATGGCGCAAACGGGTGGAAAACTTTCTGGAAGATTACAGTCCCGCTTTTAAAGCCAACAATTGTAATGACTATGATTATGTCGATCAATGGTACATTGCAGTTGTTTGATGAATCCGTTAACTTGACAAGCGGAGGTCCTGCAAATACAACAATTACGATGTCACATTATATTTATAATAATTCTTTCGGCAAGGGAGTTGCAAACTTTGGATATGCTTCAGCATTATCCTTCCTGGTATTTATGATGGTAGCGGTTCTTTCTGCGATCAATATGAAAGTAGGTGATAAACGTGACTAAACCAAGTAAGAAAACGAATACATCTTCTATTCAGCGTAGATTGATTCCGACTTATATCTTTCTGAGTATTGTATCTTTTATTTCGGTATTTCCGCTGTATTGGATGATTACGGCAGCAACCAATAAAACATTAGATGTTGCAAGAGGAAAAATTATTTTTGGATCATATGCCTTGCAAAATTTTAAAAGCTTGATTGCGCAGCAGAATCTTGGTCAGGGAATGCGTAATTCATTTCTGTATGCCGGAGTAGAAACTTTTGTGGCACTTCTGATCTGTTCCATTGCAGGATATGGGTTTGAATTGTACCATGATAAAGCAAAAGATAAGCTGTTTGCGATTCTTCTTCTTGCAATGATGATTCCACAGGTTGCAACCATGATTCCGCTGTTTAAGATTATGTCACATGCAAAGCTGCTTAATACTGTCTGGGCATTTGCGCTTCCAGTTATTTCGACTCCATTTCTGATTATGATGTTTCGACAGAATTCCAGAAATTTTCCAGTTGATATTATTGAAGCAGCCCGAATCGATGGCTGCAGTGAAATAGGAATATTTTTTAAGATGTATATGCCAGTTCAAAAGGCAACTTATGCGGCAGCAGCTGTTATAACTTTTATGAATGCATGGAATGCATATATGTGGCCTAAGGTTGTTATGAACAAGGCCAGTGCGCAGACGATGCCGATGCTGATAGCGAATCTGGCAGCAGGTTATAAAGTGGATTATGGCGTTTTAATGATGGGTGTATTATTCTGTTCAATTCCCACAATGATTGTATTTTTTGTTCTGCAAAAACAGTTTGCAGAAGGTATTACAGGTGCGGTAAAGTAATCGCTGCGTGCATATGGAGAAGCCACCTTTGCCTGAGTATAGGCACAGACGGCTTTTCTGATTGTGTAAATTACAAAGTGAGCATTTGCGAAATGAGCTGTAATCCCCAGATTATTGCAATGTTAGGGACAAGAAAAATCAGCGTGTAAAGCGCGCAGAAATGAGGCATTAATGGAAGGATTTTTATATGAAAAAGTAAAAAATCCGGAATACTATAAAGACAATTGCATACAGGCACATTCCGATCATGTTGCATACGCATCATGGGAAGAAGAAAGAACAGGAATAAGCAGTTTTCGTAAAAATCTGGATGGAATCTGGAAATTTATGTATGCAAAAAATATTCATCAGGCAGTTCCGGATTTTGAAAAAGATGAATATAATGCGCACGAGTGGGACGACATCAGAGTACCGGCACACATTCAGATGGAAGGGTATGATATTCCACAATATGCTAATGTGCAATATCCATGGGACGGACGTGAAGAAATCAGGTCAGGACAGATCCCGGAGGTGTTTAATCCGGTTGCCAGCTATGTGAAATACTTTCAGATTCCGCATAATATGAAAGGAAAAAGAATTTTTGTTTCTTTTCAGGGAGTGGAAAGTGGGATGGCTGTATGGCTGAATGGAAAATTTGTCGGTTACAGTGAAGACAGCTTTACACCTTCTGAGTTTGAACTTACAGACTATCTCAAAGATGCAGAAAATAAACTTGCGGTAAGGGTATTTAAATGGACGGCCGGCAGTTGGTGTGAGGATCAGGACTTTTACCGTTTTTCGGGAATATATAGAAGCGTATATCTGTATGCGATTCCTGAGACACATATATCTGACATGACTGTCAGAACTATTCTGGATGATGTATATGAGAATGCACAGCTAGATCTGTCATGCATTGTATCAGGAGAGGGTAAAGCAAATATCAGCCTTGTTCGAAAAGGTAAAAAAATATTTGAAAAAGAAGCGGAGCTGAATGAAAAAAGTGACTTTTCTTTTATTGTAAAGAAACCGGAACTTTGGAGCGCAGAAGAACCAAACCTTTATGACCTGTTGATTGAAGTGGAAAATAAATCAGGACAGTTGCGGGAATGTATTCACCAAAAGGTGGGCTTTAGGAAGTTTGAGTTAAACAATTCATTGATGTTGCTGAATGGAAAAAGAATTGTTTTTAAAGGGGTCAACCGTCATGAATTTAGTTCCAAGACGGGGCGCGCAGTATCAAAAGAAGAAATTATTCAGGATATTGTTACCATGAAACAGAATAACATCAATGCAATCAGAACCTGCCACTATCCGGATAGCTCTTTGATTTATGATCTGTGTGATGAATATGGATTGTACATGATAGCTGAGAATAATATGGAAACGCATGGCAGTTGGGACCCTATTTTTCGTGGAATTGAAGCAGAGGAAACAGCTATTCCTGGAGATAGAAAGGAATGGATGGGTGCAATGCTTGATCGCGTTAATTCCTGCTATCAAAGAGATAAGAACCATCCGGCTATTCTGATCTGGTCTTGCGGAAATGAGTCCTATGGCGGAAAAGTCATCTACGAAATGAGCAATCGATTTCGTGAACTTGATGATACCAGGCTGGTACATTATGAAGGAGTTACAAGAGATCGAAGGTACAATGATACGACGGATATTGAAAGTCAGATGTATCCTTCTGTTCTTCAGATCAAGGATTTTCTTGCAAAAAACAGGAAGAAACCATTTATCTGTTGTGAATATACACATGCCATGGGAAACTCATGTGGTGCCATGTTCAAATATACAGATCTGGCAGATACAGAACCATTGTATCAGGGCGGATTTATATGGGATTATATAGATCAGTCTATCTATAAGAAGAACCGGTACGGAAAAGTATTTCAGGCATATGGCGGGGATTTTGGAGAGCGTCCGACAGATTACAATTTCAGTGGAAACGGAATTGTCTATGGCGGAGACCGGGATCCATCTCCGAAGATGCCGTCGGTAAAATATAACTATCAAAATATCAGTATTGAAATAAAAGATTTTTCAAAAGCACTTGTTAAGAACA
Organism: Butyrivibrio sp.; assembly: GCA_017996845.1. Next base: position 18,830 of record JAGOGF010000009.1, on the reverse strand, counting down.
AAAATCTGTTTATAAGTACAGACCAATACAATTGCGTTGTGACACTGGAAAAACAAGGACAATTGGTCAGCCAACAGATGATGTCTGTAAAGATTGCACCTCTTTCAGAGGAGGAAATAGAACTTCCGATTCAGAGACCAGAGCAAAGTGGAGAATATGCGATTACAGTTTCCTTTACTTTAAAAGAAGACACACGTTGGGCAAAATCCGGATACGAAGTAGCTTTTGGACAAAAAACCATGCAGATAGGTACAAAGAACATTTACTCTCCGATACAGAAAGGAAACCTGAAAGTAATCCATGGGTGGCTTAATTTGGGCGTGAAGGGTGATGATTTTGATGCTTTGTTTTCTTTTCTGAATGGGGGCCTCGTTTCGTATCGGTATGCAGGGAAAGAAATGATTGACAAAATACCGATGCCGAATTTCTGGCGTGCGCCTACAGATAACGATAATGGAAACGGTATGCCACAAAGATATGCGCAGTGGAAGGTTGCAAGTATGTACATTACGCACAAACCTTATGAAGGGCAGAAAGAAAATGATCCGGTTATTTCTGAAGAAACGGATCAAGTCAGTATTACGTTTACTTACTTTATGCCCACAACACCACAATCTTCTTGCACATTGACCTACTCGGTATACGCGGATGGCACAATCAAAACATGCCTGAATTATGATCCGGTAAAAGAATTAGCAGATATGCCTGAGTTCGGGGTTATATTTTGCATAGATGCGGACTATGATCAGATTAAATGGTATGGTCTTGGACCCCAGGAAACATATGCAGACAGAACACAGGGGGCTAAACTGGGATGCTATCGTCAGATGGTAAAGGATGGTATGGCAAAATATCTTGTACCACAGGAATGTGGAAATAAGACAGGTGTTCGTTATGCGGAAGTTACAGATTATAAAGGACGGGGACTTCGGTTTGAAGGAGATGCTATGAGCTTTTCTGCTCTTCCATATTCGCCACACGAGATGGAACTTGCAAGGCATCCATACGAACTGCCTGACATTCACCATACATGGGTCAGAGTGAGCCTTGGACAGATGGGAATAGCAGGAGATGACAGTTGGGGAGCAAGAACTCAGAAAGAATTTCTGTTGAATACAGATCAACGTATGGCATTTGAATTTTCTTTTAAAGGAATTTAAAAAAGAAACACCGGATGATTGTTACAGTCATCCGGTGCTTCTTTTTTTAAACACATAATTTTTTATTATAATCTCATAACATCAACATTTCATTTATTTATTCAGTTCACCATTTTTATATTTTGTCACAATGTGCTGGATACGCTCAACGGGATTAAGCAAATCACTTATGGAAGCATCATGATTAAGTGTATCAATCAAGTAAGCAACATATTTACTCATATCACAGCTGATATACCATTCGCGAGAAAGAAGTTCAGGAGTTTGATAGATCAGATTCGTAGTCAGAATGCGGTCAATAATGCCATTTTCATAGGCATGATCAAACTTTTCAAGACCACCGGTAAATAATCCGAAAGTAGAGAAAACATAAATTCTGGATGCCTTTCGTTCCTTTAATGCAGCGGCTACATCCAGCATGCTTTCACCGGAAGAAATCATGTCGTCTACAATAATAACGGATTTGCCTTCAACTGAGGTTCCCAGAAATTCATGTGAAAGGATCGGATTCCTGCCATCAACGACCTGGGTATAATCACGACGTTTATAGAACATACCTACATCAAGTCCAAGAACGCTGGCAAGATAAATGGCACGACTCATACCGCCTTCATCGGGACTGATAACCATCATATGCTCGGAATCAATCTGAAGATCATTTACGTTATGCAAAAGAGCCTTAATAAACTGATAAGTAGTACGGACGGTCTCAAATCCGTGCAGCGGAATAGCATTTTGTACGCGGGGATCATGTGCATCAAAGGTAATGATGTTATCAACACCCATATTTACCAGTTCCTGTAATGCAATCGCACAGTCGAGAGATTCACGGCCACTTCTTTTATGCTGTCTGCTTTCATACAGAAAAGGCATAATGACAGTGATTCGTCTTGCTTTTCCGCCGACAGCGGCAATAATACGTTTCAAATCCTGATAGTGATCATCCGGAGACATATGGTTTTCCTTGCCGAAAAGAGAATATGTCAGACTATAATTGGCTACATCGACCATGAGATACAGATCGTCACCACGAACAGATTCTTTGATTACACCTTTTGCTTCACCGCTTCCAAAACGCGGTACATCTGCACCCAAAAGGTAGGATGGACGTTCATATCCTGTAAATGCAAGACTTCCCTTGTGCTCATTTTCACGTTCCGCTCTCCATTTTACGAGGTAATAGTCCACTTTCTCTCCGAGAGAGCTGCACCCTTTTAAAGGAATAATACCAAGTGAACCTACCGGTATTGTTTCCAGATCTCTCTTTTCTTCTCTTCTTGGCATGAAAAAAACTCCTCACTTTCTGTTCTTTGACAAAGTTCATATATCTACAAAGTGCATGGTTGGACACTTTGAAAGAATCGAGGTATCAGGACTGATGACTCTTTTTATATAAGCGAATATCCGGACCGGTTAATTTAATCAGCATGAAATTGCTTGTTATTCTGGAAAAAATACGATCCGAATAGCGGTTTCGGAGATCTTCAAGTGAAAGATTGGTTGATACAACAGTTGCATGATGCTTAATATAACGCTCATTCAGACATGCAAAAAGCTGAGAAGTGACAAAAGAATTTGTTAACTCGGTTCCCAGATCATCAATGATTAGCAATTCACAATTATACAAATTGTCGTGAAGACTTTGCAATTCGTCTTTACTATGGTAATCAAAAGAAATTTCAGATAACCGTTTGAAAAGATCTGTGGCGCTGAAATATACGACAGAATGACCAAGATCCAACAGCTCTTTTGCAACACAAATGGAAAGAAAAGATTTTCCGGTTCCTACTGTACCATAAAAGAATATATTTTGGTAGACAGAATTAAAATTATTAATGAAATCCTTACAGGCACTGACTGCGCCGCGAAAATGATTCAGATCTTCTCCCTGATAATAACGTTCTGATAAAACCGTAAAATTATTATTGGCAGAAAGAATTTCCAGATTAGATTGTGAATATAGAAGATTGATGATTTCCTGCCGAAAACAATGACATTTTTCATTACCGATATATCCGGTGTCATGGCAGTCAGGACACTGAAAATGCGGTTCAAGATAATCGGAGGATAAACCACTTTCCTGAAGCAAAAGCATTTTCTGATTTGCAACTTCTGATAATCTGCGCTTTAACCAGTTGCGATCCTCAATTTCTCCGTTTAACAGTTTCATACCAAAAGATACACTGATATCAGAAGTCGACTGATCAAGATCACGATATCCAGGAATATGTGCATAGACATAAGCTAAATGCCTGGCAGCTTCATCGCGGCTTTTTTGCTGTTTGACTTCATATCGATGCATAATGGCATCATATTGTGCATTTGTCAGTGCCAAAGTAATTCCTCTCCGCGCAGATAGCGCATGCTTTTACAGAATATGCAGATCAGTTTTTCAAAAGCTGTTTTTCCAATGCATCAAAATCATAATCATTTTGCTGAAACTGATTAAAGGAATTTTTTCCGTTGCCGGAACGCGCAGTTTGCGCAGCCTGTGGGGCAGAATGCACACTATCCAGACGTGCAATATCTTTTTTGTCCTGCACACCATGATCACGCCAGTTTCTCAGAATGCCATCAGCATACCGAAGACGGTTCTTCTGCGTAGATAAAACCGTACGGTCACATGCTTCCTGTATGATATCCATCGAGAAATCATATTCTTCAAGCCATTTACTGATAAATCCTACTTCTTTATCTGTCGGAGCATTATCCATACCCAAAGACTTCATGACAACATAAATTCTCTTATCATATTTTCCAGAGCGGCTCTTTGCCTGCTTTGAAGTTTTAATGCCATCACGATCCCATTCAATTGCAACTTTTTCCATATAACGGAAATCGGTCTTTTCATGTTCAATACAATATTGCATCAGATAATCCAACAGATCATCTGAAAATTGCAATTCATTGTGAATATATAAAATTGTACGCATTTCGACTACACTAAGTGTCCTGCCAAAATACTGCTCAGCAATATACAGAAGCTGAGAACAATGCTCGTCCTGACGAAAATTCTGCAGCTGTTTGGCTGAATAATTCGGTTTTTCAGGTACAGAATCGGTGGCAGGAGCAGAAATGGTTTCCGCACGCGTGGGAAAATGTTTTACAGGGGCAGTATCTTCTGAAGAATCAGGTTCTGATGATCCCGGAACATCTTCCATGTGAATTCCAGTCATATGACGCGCACCATCATATTCCAGACTGATCAGACCCTGCTTTTCCCAGTAACGCAGTGCTCGCATGACATCTTTTTCTGTATGATTAAACTTGTCGGCAATATCAGAGACACTGGTAGGCAGATTGGCACTCATCATGCGAAGAAGGTATAAATATACCTTAATCTGTGCGTCATTTGCATTGCCCAGATATTCATCAATAAAAATATTAGAGACGGCAGTTGTGGTCTCCCCGGAACCATAGTTAATAGTAACTCTCCCCATCATAATGTTTCACCTGTCTTTATCCTGAATGTGTGCGTACGGAAATCCGGCTTCCCTGGCTGGAAAAAGCCCGTATGCATCGAACATTTGAGATTATAGCATATGAATTTTTAAAATGATATAGAAAAAATGCTGAGAAAAACGCACAACCAGAGCGGCTTTGCGGACTTTGCAGTGCTTGTGGAAAATGTGGATTTTGTGGACGGAATAAAAAAAATAAGAATAAAAAAACCGTTACAGTCGGTCTTTACACCAGTTTCTGTAACGGTTGTTATCCACTTTCAGGAAGACCTGAAAATAAGTTTAAAACGTGGAAAAAGTGGAAAAGAATTATTTTCCCAGCAATTCATCGCCTATTTTTACGACATCACCGGCTCCCATAGTTATCAACAAATCTCCCTTCGTGCAATTTTGCAAAAGAAATTTTTCAATTTCATTAAACGACGGAAAGTAGTAACAGTCATGTCCGAGTTTACGTATTTCCTCCTGTAAAGTACGTGAACTGATGCCCAGATGATCCGTTTCACGTGCGGCAAAAATGTCTGCCAGAACAATATGATCTGCATGCGAAAGTGCTTCGGCAAATTCAGGAAGAAGTGCTTTTGTTCTGGTATAGGTGTGAGGCTGAAATACACACCAGAGAGACTGATGCGGATAATTGGAAGCAGCTTTGAGGGTAGCGGTTATTTCGGTAGGATGATGTGCATAATCATCAACGATGGTAACGCCATCCACTTCCCCCTTATATTCAAAACGACGGTTTGTACCGGTAAAATGCAGAAGCGCGGCTATGATAAATTTTTCTTCAATATGTACCAGATCAGCAACGGCAATAGCAGCCATGGCATTGTAAATATTATGTTCACCGGGAACGTGCAAAGTAATGCGGCAGTTTTCACCGTTTTTGCGATGCAGCATAAAAGAAGCATTTGCAAAGGTATCATATGCGATGTCGGTTGCGTAATAATCGTTGGAAGAATCCATTCCGTAAGTAATGATACGCCCCTTGACGCTTTCGGTGATTTCTTCAAGATGCTCAATTTCTCCGTTTATGACAAGTGCACCATCGTCCGGCACGAGCTTGCAGAAGGTATGAAAAGAATGACGGATATCGGCAAGATCTTTGAAAAAATCAAGATGATCGGCATCAATGTCCAGAACAACGCCTATTTTGGGGAAAAGACTCAGAAAACTATTGGTGTATTCACAGGCTTCTGCAACAAAAAAATCAGAATGGCCGATTCGGGTATTCCCGTTGATGTCTTTAAAGACGCCACCGATGGAAAGCGTCGGATCGGTACCTGCTTCCAACAGTATTTTTGATATCATTGAGGTTGTAGTAGTTTTACCATGCGTACCGCTGATTGCGATCGGTATTTTAAAGTAACGCATGATCTGTCCAAGAAGCTGCGCTCTTGTGAGCATAGGAATTCCTGAAGCCAGTGCTGCAGCATATTCCGGATTGTCAGGATGAATAGCGCTGGTATACACAACTGCATCAATGTGGGAAGAATCCGTGATGTTTTCAGCCTTTTGACCATAAAAAATATGAATGCCAAGTGCTTCAAGCGCTTCTGTCATTGCAGAATGTTTGGAATCCGAACCGGAAATCTGAAAGCCCCTGTTTTGCAGAATCTGGGCAATTCCACTCATGGAAATTCCGCCTATCCCAATGAAATAGATGTGAACAGGACTCTGAAAATCAATCTGATACATAATGCCTCCAAATAATTTATTATTAATAAGGAAATGGTTATGGTAATGGTACGACCTGAGTATAACTTCCTTTATAAATGCAAGTGACAAGTCCTATAGATTATATAGCACGTAAGCTTACAATGTCAAAATGTTAAAAATTGTAGTAAAAAATAAGAAAAAGCAATGGAAAATAGTGTATAACGTATAAAATTAATTTATGTTTGTCTGAAATAGTTGTAGATAAATAACAGAATATGCGACAAAAAATTAGTGAATTCTATCAATTCTCGTTTCCATAATATTTTGGATGTGATATACTATTTGCAGGGAATCATTTTATTCATTTCCTGGAGGTGCAAGGCATCGGAAAACATGATGGAAGTAAAGAGGAAGCTGCTGTCATGTTATGGAAGACCAGAATGATATCATACAACGAGGTGGCAAAATGATTAAAAAGGAAATGATAGCCATGCTGCTGGCTGGAGGACAAGGCAGCAGACTCGGCGTGCTGACTGCAAAAATGGCAAAACCGGCAGTATCGTTTGGGGGAAAGTACAGGATCATTGATTTCCCACTCAGCAATTGCATTAATTCAGGGGTAGATACGGTTGGAGTTCTGACGCAGTATTGTCCGCTGAAACTGAATTCACACATAGGAATCGGAATTCCCTGGGATCTTGACCGAAATATAGGTGGGGTTTCCATCCTTCCGCCATATGAAAATGGCGTAAATACGGAGTGGTACAGCGGAACCGCAAATGCCATATATCAGAATCTGGAATATATGGAAAACTACCATCCTGATTATGTGCTGATTCTTTCCGGAGATCATATTTATAAAATGGATTATGAAACAATGCTTGATTTTCATAAGGCCTGTAATGCAGATGTAACCATTGCGGTCATGCCGGTACCAATGGAAGAGGCAAAGCGATTTGGGATTATGATTACGGATGATAAGAAAAAAATAACGGATTTTGAAGAAAAACCTGAAAATCCACGCAGTAATCTTGCCTCAATGGGAATCTATATTTTTTCATGGGAAGCACTTAAAGAGGCTTTGATTACCAATAAAGACCAGCCGGGACTGGATTTTGGCAAACATATTATTCCATATTGCAAGGAGCATGGAAACAGCCTTTATGCATATGAATTTGATGGATACTGGAAGGATGTTGGAACGCTTACATCTTACTGGGAAGCAAACATGGAATTGATAGACATCGTTCCTGAGTTTAATCTTTATGAGGAATATTGGAAAATCTATACCAAGAATGATATACAGCCACCGCAATATCTGGGAAATGAAAGTGCAATTGAGCGAAGCATTATTGGAGAGGGCTCTGAAATTTTTGGAGAAGTCTATGATTCCGTAATCGGATGTGGCGTTACAATCGGAAAAGGTACGGTTGTAAGACATTCAATTATTATGAAGGGAACCAAGATTGGAGAGTATTGCAATCTTGAAAAGGCAATTGTTGCCGAGAAAGTTCTCATTGGTGATCATGTTTCACTTGGTGCAGGAGAAGAAAAGGAAAATGAAACCAGACCAGATATTTACAGAGATGGGTTATGTACGATTGGAGAGAATTCAGTTATTCCCAAAGGTGTAACAATTGGAAAAAATACTGTTGTATCCGGAATTACCACGTTGAAAGATTATCCAGGTGATCAGCTGGAAAGCGGCAGCACTTTAGACAAGGCAGGTGAGCGCTGATGAGAGCAATTGGTATTATTCTGGCAGGTGGTAACAGTAACAGAATGCAGGAACTGTCAGCAAAAAGAGCGGTGTGTGCAATGCCTGTGGCAGGCTTATATCGCAGCATAGATTTTGCACTTAGCAATATGTCTAATTCGCATATTCAGACAGTAGCTGTTTTTACACAATATAATGCTGGAAGCCTGAATGAACATCTCAGTTCTTCAAAATGGTGGGATTTTGGAAGAAAACAGGGCGGAATGTTTATTTTCACTCCGGCACAAACGGCTAACAGTAACCGTTGGTATCGCGGAACAGCGGATGCAATCGGGCAAAACCTTGATTTCCTGAAACAGTGCCATGAACCTTATGTGATTATTACATCGGGGGATTGTGTATATAAGATGGATTATAACAAGTTATTGGAATATCATATTAATAAGCAGGCTGATATTACGGTGGTATGCAAGGAAATGTCTGCGGATGTGAATACAGACCGTTTTGGCACAATTCGGATGAACGAAGAAAGCAGAATAGAGGAATTTGAAGAAAAACCGGTTGTTGCCAGATCAAACACGATATCCTGCGGTGTGTATGTAATACGCAGACGCCAATTGATCGAACTGATTGAAAAGGCAGAAGCGGAAGAACGTTTTGATTTTGTAAGGGATATTCTTGTTCGATATAAGGATATGAAACGGATATATGGGTATAAGATTAAAAATTACTGGAGTAACATTGCGACAATAGAAGATTATTTTCATACGAATATGGATTTCCTGAAACCGGAAGTCAGACAGTATTTTTTCTGTGATTATCCCAATATTTGTACGAAAGTCATTGATCTTCCTCCCGCAAAGTATAACATCGGGGTCAAGGTTAAAAACAGTTTGATCTCAAGCGGCTGTATTATTAATGGAACGGTGGAAGATTCGTTGATTTTTAAAGAATCCTTTATCGGAAATAACTGCTCTATCAAGAATTCTATTATATTAAATGATGTCTATATCGGAGATAATACACATATTGAGAATTGCATCGTGGAAAGTCACGGTACGATTCAGGCAAATTCTTATTACAAGGGCGATGATGGTATCAAGATAGTGGTAGAAAATAATGAGCGGTACGTAATTTAAGCTACACGCAGTACGTACAACCGTGGGGGGTAAATATGAATATTACAGATGTGCGTGTAAGAAAAGTGGCAAAACAGGGTAAAATGAAGGCAGTGGTATCAGTTACATTTGACAACGAATTTGTTGTGCATGATATCAAGGTGATAGAAGGCGATAAAGGTCTTTTCATTGCTATGCCAAGCAAAAAATCGGCAGACGGAGAATATCGGGATATTGCGCACCCGATTAACTCCCATACCAGACAGATGCTGCAGCAGATTATTCTGGAGAGCTATGAGAAGGCAGCGGAGGATTCTGTACAGGAGGAACCGTTGGAAGCAGATATGGCAATTGAATGAATAAAGGAAAGCAATCGGATCATAATTGTTCCGATTGCTTTTTTTTGAAGCTGATTTTATAATTCTTTATAGAAATCATTATGAAGTGAAATAGATAATTTATTGATGAAAAGTCACTGAACAGGGCATGCACGGCATGGTCCGGCGTTTTGTGACGTCTTTTGCCGTGCCGGGAGAGGCAGACAGAACAGGGAGAGATATGTATATAATTGCAGGACTTGGAAACCCCGAAAGAAAATACGATGGAACACGTCACAATGTTGGGTTTGCGGTAATTGATATTCTGGCAAAAGAATATGGAATTGAACTGACTGAGAAAAAATTCAAAGCAATATATGGAAAAGGAAAAATAGGCGAGGAGAAAGTCATTCTTGCAAAGCCTTTGACCTATATGAATCTGAGCGGAGAGAGTATCGGACAAATGGCGGAATATTTCAAAATTGATCCCGGAAGGGATCTGATTATCCTATCGGATGACATCGATCAGGAGATTGGAAATATCCGTGTACGTCCCAAAGGAAGCGCGGGAGGACACAACGGTCTGAAAAATATTATTCTGCATCTGGGGACGGATGAGTTCAGAAGAGTCCGGATTGGTGTGGGACATAAACCGGCAGGAATGGATCTGGCAGATCATGTCCTTAGCCATTTCAGCGCGGCACAGCAGAAGGAAATGGATGAGAGCATGGCTGCTGCAGCGGATGCAGTCAAGGCAATAATAGAGCAGGGAACGGATGCAGCGATGAACCTGTTTAATGGGAAAATGAGCCGATAAATAACCGGCATGGAAATGGAGTAAAATGAGAGCAATTGAAGCGCCTTTGCAGGAACTGGAACAATTCACGCAGCTGAACAGTTATCTGGACAAGCCGTTTGCGTGTGCGGAAGTATCGGGATGTGCCGATTCACAGAAGATGCATCTGATTAACTGCCTTGGTAAGGACGTACGGTATCGGATCATTGTTACCTACAGTGATCTGCGTGCACGTGAAATATTTGAAGATTACAAGTTTTATGACCGCAATGTTACGGTATACCCTGCAAAAGATCTGATCTTTTATCAGGCAGATGTTCATGGAAATGAAATCACGAGGGAACGCATCAGGAGTCTCCGAAGACTGATTGAAGGACGTCCGATGACGGTAGTTACAACATTTTCAAGTCTGATGACACCACAGATTCCGATTGAAGTAATCCAGAACAATATATTGCATATCGATCGCAGAAAGCCGGCAGATGAATCGGAAATTGCTGTAGCTCTTGTACAGATGGGATATGAAAAAAATTATCAGGTGGAGGCACCGGGGCAATTTGCAATCAGAGGAGATATCGTTGATGTTTTTGATTTAACAGAAGAGAATCCCTACCGGATTGAACTTTGGGGGAGTGAAGTACAATCTATCAGAAGTTTTGATATTATGTCGCAGCGTTCCGTCGAGAAACTCGAAGCAATTGAAATATATCCGGCAACGGAAATGGTGCTGACAAAACAGCAGCTTCGAAACGGATTGGAGCGGATACAAAATGAAGCGGATACAAGCATCCGGGTACTCAGAAAGGATTTTCGGACAGAGGAAGCTGCCAGGCTAAAAAGTAATGTGGCAGAACTTACGGAGCAGTTGCAGGAACTGCATACGACAACGAATATCGAAAGTTATATTCGCTATTTTTATGATGTACCGGTTTCCTTTTTGGAGCTTTTTCCAAGAGGAAAAAGTTGTGTGTTCATAGATGAACCAGGACATGTACAGGAACATGCAAATGCAGTGGAAAATGAATTTCGGGAAAGCATGGTGCACCGCGCGGAAAAGGGATATATTCTCCCCGGACAGATGGACCTGCTTTTTCCGGTGCAGCAATGTGTTGCCCGAATGGAGAACGGGAGACGTGTATTATTGGAAACGCTGCCGCTTGCAGAATCACAGAATATGTTTACACCGGAAAAAAGCTTTGTGATTTCTGCACGCAGCATTGCCCCCTATAATAACAGTTTTGATGCACTGGTGAAGGATTTGCAGAATTATCACCAGAAGGGATACCGTACACTTATTCTTTCCGGATCAAGAACGCGGGCAAAACGGCTGGTGGAGGATTTGCGGGACAACGATGTGTCAGCCTTTTACAGCGAAGATCCGGGGAAGGTATTGCAGCCCGGCGATATTATGACATATTACGGAAGAATACTAAAAGGATTTGAATATCCTTCCATCAAATTTGCGGTAATTGCAGAAAGTGATATTTTTACCGAACATCAGAAGAAACATAAAAAGAAAAAGCATGCGTATGATGGCGAAAAAATAAGTGACTTCGCGGATCTGAAAGTGGGAGACTATGTTGTACACGAAGATCATGGACTTGGCGTATATAAAGGAATCGAAAAAATTGAATCCGATCATGTCGTAAAAGACTATATTAAAATCGAATATGGAGATGGCGGAAATCTATATGTATTGGCAACAGGGCTTGGCGTAATCCAGAAGTATGCAAATGGAGGGGATGAAAACGCGCATAAACCGCGACTGAATAAATTGGGATCTCCAGAGTGGAATAAAACCAAGAGTAAAGTAAAAAGTGCGGTTGAAGAAGTGGCACAGGATCTGGTGGAGTTGTACGCGAAAAGGCAGGAAGAACACGGATATCAGTTTGAACCGGATACGGTATGGCAGCAGGAATTCGAAGATGCGTTTCCTTATCAGGAAACGGAGGATCAGGAGAATGCGATCGAAGCAACCAAAAAAGATATGCAGAGTTCCAAGATCATGGACCGCCTGATTTGCGGAGATGTCGGATTCGGAAAGACAGAAATTGCCATCAGGGCGGCGTTTAAGGCGGTGCAGGATGGAAAACAGGTGGCGGTACTGGTTCCGACAACAATTCTGGCACAGCAGCATTACAATACTTTTACTGCGCGCATGAAGGATTTCCCGGTGCGTATTGATATGCTGTCCAGATTCAGAACAGCGAAAGAGCAGAAAAAGACGATTGAAGATCTTCGCAAAGGACAGGTGGACATTGTAATCGGTACGCACAGACTGCTCTCAGCAGATGTGAAATATAAGGATCTGGGGCTGCTGGTTGTGGATGAAGAGCAGAGATTTGGTGTAACACATAAGGAAAAAATCAAGAAAATGAAAGAAAGTGTGGATGTTCTGACGCTGACGGCAACACCGATTCCCAGAACACTGCATATGAGTCTGATTGGGATCCGGGATATGAGTGTTCTGGAAGAAGCGCCAAACGACAGACAACCGATTCAGACATTTGTATGCGAATACAATGATGAAATGGTTCGCGAAGCAATTGTCAGGGAACTGTCCAGACAGGGACAGGTGTATTATGTTTATAACCGTGTCAGTAATATTGCGGATATTGCCGCACAGGTGCAAAAACTTGTCCCGGAAGCAAACGTTGCTTTTGCACATGGGCAGATGCAGGAAACACAGCTTGAAAAGATCATGTATGATTTTATTGATGGTGATATTGATGTTCTGATCTCGACAACGATTATTGAAACAGGATTGGATATTCCTAATGTCAATACGATGATTATCCACGATTCCGATCAAATGGGGCTTTCACAGCTGTATCAGTTAAGAGGCAGGGTAGGAAGATCCAACAGAACAGCCTATGCGTTTCTGATGTATAAGAGAAATAAAATGCTCAAGGAAATTGCTGAAAAACGGTTATCCGCTATCCGTGAATTTACGGATCTGGGCTCCGGGTTTAAAATTGCCATGCGGGATCTTGAAATCAGAGGTGCAGGCAATCTACTGGGTCAGAAACAAAGCGGACATATGCAGGCAGTAGGATATGATATGTACTGCAAAATGTTAAATGAAGCGGTCAGAAAACTGAAAGGGAATCAGACACAGGAGGAGCAGGAAAGCTTTGCAACCAGTATTGATCTGGATGTAGATGCATTTATTCCGACCAAATATATTCTGAATGAAGAGCAGAAGCTTGAAATCTATAAACGGATTGCGGGAATCGAGAATCAGGGAGAAGCGGATGATATGCGTGATGAACTGGTAGACCGCTTTGGAGAAGTACCGGAATCCGTTGATAATCTGTTACGTATTGCAGTATTAAGATCGCGTGCACATCATCTTTATATGGTGGAGATTAAGGGAGGAAACGGAGAAATCAGCATGGAAGTCAGTCGGAATGCGCATATCAACAGTGCTTCCATTCCGCAGCTTCTGAAAGAATTTGGACAGAAATTATCGTTTCGGACAAGCGGGAAACCTCTTTTCCTGTATCGGTATAAAAAATCCGATCAGCCCGAAAATGCCGAGAGAGAACTGCTCTGTGATGCAGAAAATATCATAAAGGCAATGGAAGAATCGCTGTTACAAAAAAGGTAAGGCAGGTTTTCATTCTGGTGCTACTGTGATAGAATCGTCCTTATATGACGTTCCAAAAAACTGATACCGGGAGGGACAGGATGGTTAATCAGGAATATAAGAAAATGCTGGATGGGAAATCAGTGATACGCGAGCTTTCGGAATATGCAGCAAAGAGGGGAAAAGAAATCGGATATGAAAACGTATTTGATTTCAGCCTGGGGAATCCATCTGTTCCGGTACCGGAATCATTTACACGGGCAATGATGGATCTGTTACAGAAGGAAGATCCCATGCTGCTGCATGGATATACACCAAGTCTTGGCAACCCGGAATATAAAGAAAAAATAGCAGCTTCACTCAACAGAAGATTTGATATGCAATATACAGCAGATCATATCTTTCCGACAACCGGTGCGGCGGGTGCACTTTCACATGCTGTTCGGGCGGTTACCAAACCGGGAGATGAGGTTCTTATTTTTGCGCCCTATTTTCCTGAATACCAGCCGTACATCATGGGAACCGGTGCAAGACTGAACATTGTTCCGGCAGATACGGAAAGTTTTCAGATCAACTTCGAAGAATTTGAGAAAAGACTGACGGAGCGTGTAAGTGCAGTTCTGATAAATACACCGAATAATCCATCCGGGGTAACCTATTCTACTGTAACACTGCAGCATTTAGCAGCAGTGTTGCGGCAGAAATCAGAAGAATTTCATCATACCATTTTCCTGATTTCGGACGAACCATATCGGGAAATTGTATTTAAGGGTGCAGACTCTCCTTATGTATCAAAGTTCTATGAACATACGCTTTCCTGCTATTCTTTTTCCAAATCACTGTCACTTCCGGGAGAAAGAATCGGTTATGTGGCAGTAAATCCGGAATGTGAAGATGCCGGATTAATTGTTCCTATGTGCGGACAGATTTCCAGAGGAACCGGTCATAATTGTCCGCCCTCCATTATTCAGCAGGCAGTTGCGCAGGTTTGTGAGCAAACAGCGGATTTGTCTGTTTATGAAACAAATATGAATATCATATATGATACTTTGGAGGAACTGAAATTTACCTGTGTCAGGCCGGGTGGAACTTTCTACATTTTCCCGAAAGCATTGGAAGACAGTGCCGTGGATTTTTGCAATAAGGCCAAAGAATATGATCTGATACTGGTCCCTGGTGACAGTTTTGGTGCACCCGGATTTTTCCGGATGGCATATTGTATCGATACACAGAAAGTAAGACGTGCAATGGAAAGAATGCGCATATTTGTGCGGGAAATATACGGAAACAGGTAAGGAGGAGAAATATGCCTGTATATAATGCAGGACTGGTACTGGAAGGTGGTGGATTTAAAGGAATGTTCACCGCAGGAGTACTTGATTTCCTGATTGATAAGGATATAAAATTTACTTCCATATATGGGGTATCTGCTGGCGCCTGTGCGCTTTGCAGTTATGTTTCAGGGCAAAGGCGCCGCGTATATGATACGTTTGTGGACTACGCCGATATGAAGAAATTCTGCAGTCCGCAAAGTCTTTTGCTTACAGGAGATCTGATTAATTCGGATATGTCCTACCATCTGATTCCGGATTATCTGAACCCATATGACTATGTTACAGCAGCAAAATATCCGGGGAAAGCATATGCGGTATGTACGGATATCGAAACAGGAATGCCGGCGTATTTTCAATTGGATAATATACATGAAAATATGCCGGTGATACAGGCTTCTGCATCCATGCCCCTTGTTTCCAGAAATGTCAGAATCGGGGATCATCTGTATCTGGACGGAGGAATGTCGGATGCAATTCCGTTTTTGAAATCGTTTCAGGATGGAAACAGGAAGAGTCTGGTCGTTACAACCAAGAAAAAGGATTTCCGGCGTAAGAAGGCAGGCATGGGCATGCGTGCGCTTTTTAAAATGAAATATGCCAGATATCCCAGGCTGGTTGAACGTTTTGAAAACTGGGATACGGAATACAATCATTTACTGGATCAGATGCAGGAAATGGAACAGAAAGGGCAGCTCATGATATTACATCCGACCAATCTGTATGGGGTAGGACGTGTTGAAAAGGACAGGGAGCGTCTGAATGCGCTGTATGAAGAAGGATATCAGGCCGCCGAAAATGGGTATCGTGAAATGCAGGAGTTCTTTAAAACTCTGCAACAGTAAAAGAGACAGGAAAGAAACGGAGAGAAAAGAAGATGATTGATATTTTAAAGGCTGTTTTATTTGGCATTGTAGAGGGAATTACGGAGTGGCTTCCGATCAGTTCGACCGGACATATGATTCTTTTGAATGAATTCGTAAAAATGAGTGTGTCTCCTGAATTTTGGGATGTTTTTCTGGTAGTGATCCAGCTGGGTGCCATTCTGGCAGTGGTTCTGCTTTTCTGGAATAAGATATTCCCGTTTGATTTTTCTGCAAAGGCCAGAAAAAATCATACTGTAAATCGCAAAGATGTGTGGCTGATGTGGGCAAAAATTCTGGTTGCATGTGTTCCGGCGGCAATAGTAGGCGTGTTATTTGATGATCAGTTGGATGCACTTTTTTATAATGGAGTCTGTGTTTCAATCGCGCTGATCGTATTTGGTATCGGCTTTATTCTGATTGAAAATCATAATAAGGGAAGAAAAGCGCAGATCAGATCTTTACAGGACATTGATTTTAAAACAGCGCTCATTATCGGAGTTTTTCAGCTGATTGCAGCCATTTTCCCAGGAACATCCAGATCAGGCGCTACGATTCTTGGCGGACTTCTGATTGGTGTATCAAGAACGGTAGCAGCCGAATTTACATTTTTCCTGGCAATTCCGGTTATGTTTGGAGCAAGTCTTTTAAAGATTGTGAAATTCGGATTTGCATTTACGGGAATGGAGGCAGCAATCCTTTTAACAGGAATGGTTGTTGCATTTGTTGTATCTGTAATTGTGATTCGATTCCTGATGGGTTATATCAGAAAGCATGATTTTAAGATTTTCGGATGGTACCGTATTGTATTGGGTATTATTGTACTGATTTATTTTCAACTGCGTTGAACGAAAGAAAACAGGATAACCGGATATCTGAAAAGCTGTCATGAAAACAGAAACTTATTAGCGTATAAACATTGACACTGCCTCATAATTGCGATAAACTCGGAACATAGACATTTTACTGTATTAACGTGTGATAGATAAAAATTTCAATGCGTGTTTACGAAATGGAGGATGGATATGGAAACGGATAAGAAGTCAGCAGTGAAGCCTGTCGCTTCAATAAAGACAGCAGCAGTAAGATCCGAAGCACAGATAGTCATACCTGAAGTCGTAACGAAAGAAGAAAAAACAGTAAAAAAAACAGCACTTAAAAATACAAAAGCAGTAAAGAAAGTTGCTGAAAAAAAGGAAAAATCGGTAAAGAAAGCTGTGAAAAGCAAAGCGGAAACAGTGAAAAAAACCGTTAAGGAAAAACTTCCGGTAAAGATGAATGAACCAAAAGTCAGAATCGTTCTGCAGTATGGCGATCAGTCGGTGGAAACAGACACAATGATTGCAACAGCAAAAAAAGTATTGCAGGAGGAACAGAACAGCGCTGTGGTGAAGAAGCTTGATTTATATGTGAAACCGGAAGAGGGCAAAGTGTATTATGTTGCGGATGATAATATAACCGGTGCATTTGATATGTAAAAACGGATTGCAGATTTGAAAGGACAGCAGGTGGAATTAGCCTGCTGTTCTTTTTTTTTCTGAAAAAATATGTTTATTGAATGGTAACAGGCTTCATACATATTTAATAATTATTTATATTCTGATGAGTTGACAACAAAAAGTGCAAGTGATATTTTAGGTAAAGAAAGATGTTAGCACTCAAAAGAGATGAGTGCTAATACAAAGAAGAAGGGAGTGATGGCATGCAGCTGACGGAAAGAAAAATGGCAATACTAAATGCCATCGTCCGAAATTATCTTGCAACGGGAGAACCAGTTGGAAGCCGTACGATTTCTAAAGAACAGAATTTGAATCTGAGTTCTGCAACAATCAGAAATGAAATGGCAGATCTGGAGGAAATGGGGCTGATCATGCAGCCGCATACGTCTGCCGGCAGAATTCCTTCTGATCAGGGTTACCGGGTATATGTTGATGCCATGCTCAAGGACAAGGAGCAGGAAGTTGATCATATGAAGGAAATTCTTCTGGACAAGGAAGAAAAACTGGAAGATCTGCTCAAACAGATTGCAAGGCAGCTTGCAGTAAATACAAATTATGCCACCATGATCTCGGTTCCACAGATTCAGCGCAACAAACTCAAGTTTATACAGGTTTCAAGAGTGGATGAACAGCATCTTCTGGCAACAATCGTAATTGAGGGAAATGTCATTAAAAATAAAATGATCCCCATTGATCAGCAGATAGATGATGCAACAATCCTAAAACTCAATATTCTGCTCAATACGCATCTGAACGGATTGGCAGTAGAAGATATTAATCTTGGAATGATTACCGTTTTGAAACAGGAGGCGGGGATACACAGTGAGATTATCGGAAATGTGATTGATGTTGCAGCAGAGTCAATCCGAGATGATGAAGATCTGGAAATATACACAAGCGGTGCCAATAATATTTTTAAATACCCTGAATTGTCTGATAATCAGAAAGCAAGTGAGTTGATCAATACGTTTGAAGATAAAAGTGATCTGACCAGTCTGGTTGAAGAAACACTTTCTGCAAGTGGAGAGAACGGCATTCAGGTTTATATAGGAAATGAAACTCCGGTACAGGCAATGAAAGACTGCAGTGTTGTAACAGCAACCTATGAACTTGGAGAAGGGATGAGAGGCACAGTGGGAATCATCGGACCCAAGAGAATGGACTATGACAGAGTCGTTAATACGTTAAAAGATATGATGCATCAGTTGGATACTCTGTACAGAAAGAAATAGGCGAGGTAAGGGAATTGAAGGATCAGGAAAAGAAAATTCTGGAGGATATCATGGAAGATCTCGAGAAGGAATCCAAGGAAAAAAAGCCGGA
>JAGOGF010000139.1 GCA_017996845.1 Butyrivibrio sp. | reverse complement strand
CATCCATTTCATTCATGTGCGTATTTAATCCGGAAACAGCTGAATATAAAGATCTGACCATGAGTCCCCTCCTGTTGCTATCCGAGACATCCGTGACTCCAATAGCCATTTTTTAGGTAAATCTGATAATCCTATTTCTTATATCGGTCATATTTCAGTATTATTAATACCAATTTTCATTTTTTATAACATAATCTCCGCCTGTTCCTTGCTCTTGTCAATCATTCGATTCAGACTTCGGAACGGTCTGCCAAGTGCCAGTCCGATAAACAATGCCACGACAATATAAGCACTCAGATGCATGAGATATTTCCAGTAATCATTTCTGTACATCCCTCCTATTGTTTCACGCATGCAGTTCATGGCATAAGGGAATGGCAAAAATTTGTACATCACCTGATATGCTTTTGGTAGAACCTCAATCGGAAAAGTTCCACCTGCTCCCGCAACCTGAATTACCATAATGACAACGGCAAGCGCTTCCCCGATATTCTGAAATGCTACCGTCAAAGAGTAGATAAAAAGGGTAAAGGTCAGGCTTGTAACTGCACCTGCCAGCCAGAACAGAAAAGGGTTCTCACATTGGATTCTGATATAAAAAAGATCTCCAAATACCGTAATCAGCGTTTGTATCTGTCCCACCACAAAAAACAGCATGTATCTTCCAAAAAAAGCCTGGTAGGGTTTTATATTCATTCCGTCAATCGGTTCCACCTTAACATGAACAATCGCCACAAGAATCAATGCCCCAACCCATAACGCCAGGACTGTATAAAAAGGTGTCATGGCCGAGCCATATGTTGCAATCGGATAAATCTGCTTTGTTTCCAGATTAACGGGAGATGCAATAAACGCTCCAAGCGAATCCGGATCCTCACGGAGCATTTTGAGCAGCTCCTGATACTGTTTATCATCCCTGATTTTTGTGAGTGCATTCCGTAAACGCTCAACCTCATTGTCCAGGCTTTGTGCTGATTTCAGCGAATCTTTCAGATTTCCCTGTCCGCTTCCGATTGAATTGTAATACGCTGCCAGTACAGGCGAAACCATATCAAAATCCGAATCCAGACTCTGGAGTGAAGAAGTTGCGCGCGTCAGTGAATTCTGTGCCGCATCCATTGATTTATCAAACTGCGGCTCAATGTTTGTTTCATAGGTTGCCTCAAGATCCTTCATTTCAGATATTGCAGTTCCAAGTGTACTGATTGATTCATCGATCAGTGTATTGGTATCCGCTACCGTCAGATTGCTTTTTTCAGCAATTATCTTCAGATTGGACTGTACCTCCTTAAGCTGCGCACGTATATCTGCAATCTGCTTATTTGCTTCCGCATCTGACCCTATGATAGCCTGTACGTTACTGTCAAACATACTGCTGGTATCAGCCAGAAGTTCTGCTGCTGTCTGAATACCGGTCTTTGTGGCTGCATCAACGGTTTCTCCGGTACTCTTAATCGTATCACGATCCTGTGATATGCCACTGCGAATATCGTCCATGCTGCTGATAACCGCCTCCATTGTCAGTGAGAACATATCCCCTGCATAATGCTCCGTCTGACCCGACAGATTCAAAAGCGTTTTCATGCTGCTGATCATTGCCTGACTTTGTCCGAATGTATCTTTTACTCCGGGGAGCATGCTTTGTGAAGTATTAATCAGATTCTGTGCAGAATCAGTAATTTGAACAAAAGATGACATCACTGCAATATATACATCCAGTTCGGTATCAATATCATTCAATGTATTAATTCCGGAATCCAGAGGATTGTTTCCGCTGCTGTCTGTCGCTGTAAGGACTTTACCTGTTCCCACCATAGCTTTCGCAAGCGTTGTGATGAATGTCGCATTTACCTGTTCCTGCACTGCTGTCTTTGCTTTCGCTGTGATTTTGGGGGCAATGGCATTTTTTTTATCATTTTCATAATATGTAATCGACGGATGTGCTACTGTTCCTCCGATAAAACTGATCATATCCTTTGTGAAATTCTCAGGAATTACAAGCGCCGCATAATATTTGCCACTATGTACTCCCTCTACCGCATCCTTTCTGTTGTCGACAAATACCCACCCGATTGTTTTATTTGCTTTCAGCCCTTCCAGTACATTTGTGCCGATATTTACATCTTCCCCTGCAATTCTGTCACCGGAATCTTCCGAAAAAACGGCTATCTGCAGGTTGGATGTAGATTCCTGACCATATGGATCCCAATTGGAAAAAATGTTGAACCATGCATATAATGATGGTAATACACAAAGTCCCATGATTACAACCAGCGCAACAACATTCGAGAGTATTCTCCCGGAATCAATCAGAAATATCTTAAGAATGTTTTTCATCCGGTTTAACCTCCTGTTTCAGATCCCGAAATGCCTGTCTGATATTTCCCTTGATATTCCCACCCATCTCAATCATGTCAACACTAAGTAACATCTTAACTTCCTGCTTTTCGGCTTCACTCCATTCGTTTAATTTGATCTGGAGCTGGTAATCTACATATTCTACTCCGATCAGATAAAAAGACAATCCGAACAGCGATATGATCCACATAATCAGAAAAACGATCTTATTGCTTCCCGTTAGAAACAAAAGGCCAAGGATTGCAGTCGGAATGATCAGAAAGCATTTCATTCCGATTTTGATTCTCTTCTGATTCATAATATGCAGATTTTTTTCATATTCTGACAGCTGATCATAGAGTCGTTCAAAACGTCCTTCTCTTGCTTCAGCATCAGAAAGCGCAGAACCGGCTGTATTGTTTGTGCTTTTCGCACTGTTTATATTTCTTTTACTGCGTTTATTCGCTTTTTTCTTTTTATTTGACATTCCGTAACTGCCTCTCTTACATCAGTTTGGTATCTTCCATACGTTTTTCCATATAATGATTCAATCCTACGAATGGTTTACGTATTACAAGGCCAATCAACAGCCCTGCCCCTGCAAATATCAGAAGTTCCAGCATATTGACCAGATATGTGTTTCCGTATCTTCCGCCGATTGTTTCACGCATCGCATTGATTGCGTATGGAAAAGGGAAGAAGATATAGATTTGTCTATAAACCCCCGGTAACAATTCAATTGGATAGGTTCCTCCCGATCCGGCAATCTGAATAACCATAATAACAACTGCAAGTGCTTTGCCAACATCCCCAAAAGAAATTGTAAGCGAATATATAAGCAATGTGAAAACGAAACTCGTTTCTGCTGCTGCCAGCCAGAATGCTCCATAATTGAGAATCTGACAATGTAATAAAAAGATGTCTCCCAGAACAACGATCAGGGCCTGCACCTGTCCCATTACAAAGAAAAACAAATATCGCCCGAAAAACAGCTGCATCTGTGTAATGCCCGGAATTTTACCCGGATCAGCCTTTACCTTGATCAGTGCTGTCAGAATGAGTGCCCCAACCCATAAAGCAAGAACAGTATAAAAAGGGGTCATAGCAGAACCGTAGTTTGCAATCGGATATACTTCTTCTGTTGACACATCCACCGGTGCTGCAAAATATTCACCATAGGTTGTCGGATCCCCCTGCATGAAATGAATCAGTGAATTGACCCAGTCCTCACTTTTTACCTTTTCAATTTTATCCAGCATTTCGGACAATCTGTCTGTTGTGGAATCAATTGCATTCTGCATTTCCTTAAGTGAGATCCCTGCTGTATCAACTGTAGAATTTATCCCATCATACATGGTTCCCATATCAGAAAGTTCCTGATCAACCGTTGACAAAAGATCATTTGACTGCACCAGAACCTTTTCAAGCCACTCTTTTGCCTGGCTGCCCTGTGGTTCAAGTGCATATTTGTATATCGCAAACATATTGGAAATATCATCTGAACAGGTTGCCAGTGCCTTCTTCATTGCAGCAAGTGACTTTGGAGGAGAAACACTGTAATCGCCTTTTTTGGATTCAATTGCTGCAAGCGCCTGTTCTGCTGCAGTTGTATCAATTCCTTTATCATTCAGCGCTTTCTTAACCTGACCCGTATCAACTCCGGCATTATTCAGTGCATCCTGTATATTGGTTGTATTATTTTCCAGTCCGGAAATAGTATCCTTCATTTTGGTAATGGAGGGTTTAACCTCATCCGGTGTGTTTTCATTATTTTCCAGATCTGTCAGCTTATCTTCCAGATCCAGCAGGTAGAGTTCAAGCCTTGCTGCATCAACGGCTGCCTGCAACGCTGCTTTGTTTGCTGCCTGCAGATCTTCCGCCTTCATAATGTCATCCATATCAGCCTGTAAAACACCCATTTGCAACTGCATGGCTCCAAGTCCATCAGAGAGATTTTCCCCAAACTGTGCCAGATTCAGATTGTCCAGTGTTCTGTCTTTCTGCAGATCCGCAAGGGATGTCTGCAGATCCTGCTGCGTCATGGCTATATCTGCCCGCTCCGGATCAATTCTCTTCTTCGCCGCATCAATTGCTGCCACCAGTGACGCATTTCCCTGATCAAAAGTTGCAAGTGTGTCATTGTATTCCTGAAGTGAACTGCTCATATTGCGCAGTTTCTGCTCCAGCGTATTCAGTCCGCCATCTGATTGCATTTCATCTGCAACGCTATTGGTTTTTTTAAACAGACTGCTGGCCAGAGTTTCAACAAATTTTTCATTGATACTCTGTTTCAATGTAGCAACTGCAGTATCTGTAATCTTGGTCGCAACTGCATTCTTTTTTTCATTTTCGTAATAGGTAATGGTAGGATCCGTATTCTCGTTTTCAAATACATTTACCATACTTTTGGTAAAATCTTCATGAATGACTACTGCCGCATAATATTTTCCACTGGATACCCCTTCCAGTGCATCATCTGCATTGGTGAAAACCCAGCCGATCTTCTTGTTTTCTTTTAACTCATCTACGACATCAGCACCCATATTTTCTTTTGTGCCGTCTTCCATCGTGTAACCCTTATCATCTGTTGCGACCGCAACTCTGATGTTGGAGGTATTGGCATACGGATCCCAGTTGGAATAAATATTGAACCACGCATATAAAGATGGCAGAATACAAAGTCCCACCGCAATGACAAAAGCAAAGATATTACGGATCAGTCTCTTCATGTCAGAGGTGAACAGCTTCAGGATGTTTTTCATGTTTTACTTTCTCCCTCATTTTCAGATGGATTTTGCTGTTCTGTTCTTGCTGCCGCAAATTCTTCTTTGATCAGGTCCTTTACCACCTCGCCTGCCAGAATCAGTCCCGCAACCGACGGCACAAAAGATGTACTGCCCGGAATATCGCGTCGTTCTGTGCATTTACGCGCTGCGCCAGGCGGACATACACAATTTGTCCTGCAACTGACGGACATATCATCCAGCGGCCTGAGCGCCTTTTCTCTGGAATACACAACTTTCAGTTTTTTGATTCCTCTTTTTTTCAGTTCTCTGCGCATGACTCTTGCAAGTGGATCCATAGAAGTTTTATATATATCGGACACAGTCAATGCCGAGGGATCCATTTTGTTTCCGGCTCCCATGCAACTGATCACAGGAACCTTTGCCTGCCCGGCTTTCATTATGATATCTATTTTGGCAGTGACCGTATCTACACAGTCTACAACATAATCATATGCCGAAAAATCAAATTCATTACTCGTTTCCGGCAGGTAAAAGCAGCGATGCTTATATACGACCGCATCCGGATTAATATCATGAATACGCTCTTCCATCACATCTACTTTATATTTTCCGATGGTACTGTGAAGCGCCAGAATCTGTCTGTTCAGATTTGTCAGACATACTTTATCATCATCAATCAGATCAAATGTACCGATACCGCTCCTTGCGAGCGCTTCAACCGTATATCCTCCGACTCCGCCAATTCCAAATATTGCAACTCTGCTGTTTTGCAGTTTATCCAGAGATTCTTTTCCCACCAGCAGTTGTGTTCTCGAAAACTGATTTAACATAATTCTCCTATACTTTTCTTACTTATATTCTTACAGTTGTAATGTCTCCACAATAATCGGAAGAAGCTGCTTTTTCCTTGAAACGACACCGTTCAAAAGGACACTTTGTTCACCCGCTGATACGCCGAACCCATTTTCCAATATACTGCCGGCTTTTGTTCCCGCAAATACAATTTCGGAAGATTCCCGTAAAATATTGGTCAACATGAAAAAAATCATTTCAAGTCCATCCTGCTGCATTTCCGTTTCAAGTGCCGGTATTACCTTTTCTTTGATTTCCGAAAGTTCCTCTGCACTCATGGAATTGATCTGTCCGATTCCAATGGTCTGATTATCGACCGTAAATTTCTTGAAATCCTGATGTATGATTTCATCCGCACTCTTTGCACCCAGATTACTGCCTGCACGAAACATCTCCTTTGCAAACGCTTCTTCCTCGATTCCTGCAATC
>JAGOGF010000138.1 GCA_017996845.1 Butyrivibrio sp. | reverse complement strand
CAGGTATTTCCGGTTAACCGGTAGGTATACGGCTTTTCTCCCGGCTCAGCGCTGTCCATAAGCGGTGGCCGGTAAGGCATTTCCAGCACATCCGGCATGTGACAGGCAGCTGATGCATCCAGAATCAAATTGGTAACATTCCCGTTCTGTACAACATCCAGTACCGTAGCTTTCAAAAAGCCTGCCTGCAATGCCACCGCTTCTCCCGGTTCCAGATAGACCGTTACGTGATAGGTATCCCTGATATGCTTAATCAGCCGCTCCAGGCGCGAGATATCATAATCAGACCTTGTAATGTGATGTCCGCCTCCGAAATTCACCCATTTCACCTGATGCAAAAATGTACCAAATTTCTCTTCGACTGCCTGCAGTGTCCGTTCCAGATCATCTGCATTCTGTTCACATAAGGTATGGAAATGAATGCCTTCTATTCCAGAAGCGGCAAAGTCATATCCTTCAAACTGCTGCCGTGTCACCCCCATCCGGGAACCGGGGCGGCAGGGATCATAGATTTCATGCCCGTCCTGCGTCGGACACTCCGGATTGATCCGGATGCCCGCACTGACACCCTGCAGCATCGGCCGATGTCTTTCATACTGCGTAAACGAATTAAATACAATATGATCACAGAACTTCACGATCTGTGCAAAATCCCGGTCCGTATATGCCGGTGCAAAAATGTGATTTTCTTTGCAGAATTCTTCTGCGCCAAGTCTGGCCTCAAACAAACTGCTTGCTGTTGTACCGCTTAAATATTCACGTATCAGCGCATATTCATAAAAGCATGAAAATGCTTTCTGCGCCAGCAGAATGTGACATCCTGTATGATCCATTACTTTTTTCAGGATCTCACAGTTGCTGCGCAGCTTTTTTTCGTCCAGAATATAACACGGCGTGGGTAACTCGTTTACAGTCATTCTCTTCCTCTCTGATATTCTTAATCCACCAGAACCGGATTTTCATCCACTTCCCAGGGAAGTCCCCATTGATTCAGTGCCTCCATATATGGATCCGGATCAAATTCATCTGTGGTGAATACACCGGGTGCCTTCCAAAGTCCATTCACTACCAGCATGGTTCCGATCATGGCCGGAACACCTGTTGTATAGCTGATTGCCTGACTTTCTACCTCCCGGTAGCATTCCTCGTGATCACAGATGTTATAGATGTAAATTTTCTTTTCTTTACCATCTTTTTTCCCGGTAAAGATACATCCGATGTTTGTTTTGCCCTTTGTGCGCGGACCAAGAGAAGCGGGATCCGGTAAAAGAGCCTTCAGGAACTGAATCGGCACAATTTCTCTGCCTTCATACTGAACCGGTGTTGTGGATAACATCCCTACGTCTTCCAGACAACGCATATGATCCAGATAGCTTTGTCCGAAAGTCATGAAGAAACGGATTCTCTTTACTTCCGGCATATGCTTTGCAAGTGCCTCAATTTCTTCATGATGGAGCAGGTACATATCCTTTTGTCCGACGCCTTTGAAATCATACGCACGCTTGATGCTCATCGGTGCGATCTCTATCCACTTGCCATTCTCTATGTAACTGCCCGCTGCAGATACTTCACGCAGATTGATCTCCGGATTAAAATTGGTAGCAAATGCATAGCCGTGATCACCACCGTTGCAATCGAGAATGTCTATGGTATCAATGGTATCAAAATAGTGCTTTTTGGCATATGCCGCATAAACACTTGTAACGCCCGGATCAAATCCTGTTCCGCAAAGTGCCGTAAGACCTGCCGCCTTAAACTTCTCCTGATATGCCCACTGCCAGGAATAATCAAAATAAGCAGAGAATCCAAGCTCCTTGCAGCGCTTTTCATAAACCGCTCTCCACTTCGGATCATCTGTATTCTCCGGTTCATAGTTCGCCGTATCTACGTAATTCACGCCGGTTTCCAGACAGGCATCCATAATCGTCAGATCCTGATAAGGAAGCGCAACATTGAGAACCGTATCCGGCTGATAGGAACGAATCAGCTGCACCAGCTGCGCTGTATCATCCGCATCCACCTGTGCCGTTTCGATTTTTGTTTTCGTCGTTTTCTGAATTTTTTCCTTCAGCGCCTCACATTTACTGACAGTTCTGCTCGCAATACAGATGTCTGTGAATACCCCGCTGTTCTGACAGCATTTGCGGATTGCCACCTGTGCAACTCCGCCGCAACCGATTACCAGTACCTTAGCCATGTTTTCTTTCCTCCTCTTCCAAAATATCTTCAATGTATCTGGGCAGCATAAATGCGCCGATATGCAGATTGGTCGTATAATACTCTGTTTGAATGCCTCTTGCCTTCCAGCGTGCCGCATTAAAATCATCAATCGGATGATACTTCTTACTGGCAAAGCCAAACATCCAGTAGCCTGACGGGCAGGTCGGTATGTGCGCCTGATATACGCGGCTGATCGGGAAGCTCTGGTATACTTTCCTATGCATCGCACGGAATGCGCTTTCATCCTCATCAAAGAATGGGCTCCCATGCTGATATACCATGATCCCGTCTTCCTTCAGTGCACGGAAACAGCTTCCATAAAATTCTTTTGTAAACAAACCTTCTGTATGTCCAAACGGATCCGTCGAATCATTGATGATAATGTCATATTCATTTTCACGTCCGCGCAGAAAGCGCAGTCCGTCCTGATAAATCACCTGTACCCTTGGTTCGTCCAGTCCTTTTGCCGCATCCGGAAAATACTTCCTGCAGACATCCACCATCTGCTCATCCGGTTCTACCACACAGATCTCTTTCAGCTCCGGATAATGCGCAAACTCACGCGCCACTCCGCCGTCACCGCCTCCTATGATCAGTACTTTCTCCGCATGCGGATGCACCGCCATCGGCACATGTGTTACCATTTCATTATAAATAAATTCATCTGCTTCCGAAAAAAGGATATCTCCATCCAGTGTCAGAAATCTGCCGAATTCCTGCGATTCGAATACATCAATTCGCTGAAATTCACTTTCTGCGCTGTATAACTGCCTTTCCACCCGTATATTCATCTTCACGTTTTCGGTATAGAACTCCGAAACCGTAATATCAATCTTATCCGCCCGTTCTGCCATTCTTTCTGTTTCCTTTCTTCCTCTGCCCCACACCCTGCCTGTACCGGATCCGGAGTACTTAACACATCATATCCATTCACGCAAATAGTAACATCCGCAGAAGCTCTTTACAATAAAAAAATACAGAAAAAGCGTATGGATTTTTACGCATCCATACGCTGTATGATTTTACCTGGATAAATACCATTCCACATATTTTTCAAGCGTTTCCCTATCCTGAAATGGCGCCTGCCGATTATCTTAACAGAATTTGCAACTGTACTCCCATCTGGAATCAATCTAATGATCTGCCGTTAATCAATTGTATAATATTTCTCTGCCTTCTGAATCCTGTTCGGTGAAATTACTGTTTTTTCAGATAAAGGAGTATGCTATAATCAGTTCACTGTTTTATGGAATTATATCTGATCATGTAAATTTCAAAGAATATTTATGAGGTAAATGCAATGGATCTTGAGCGGCAGGCAAAGGCGCCAATTTATGAAGCCCTTGAAAATTTTAAGAAAAAGAGAGTTGTTCCCTTCGATGTTCCCGGACATAAACGCGGCCGCGGAAACCCGGAACTGGCAAAACTCCTTGGAGAACAGTGTGTCAGTCTTGACGTCAACAGTATGAAACCACTGGATAATCTTTGCAATCCGGTTTCCGTTATTGCGGAAGCTGAGGACCTGATGGCGGAAGCTTTCGGCGCTGCAAGTTCCTTTTTCATGGTAGGGGGAACGACCAGTGCAGTGCAAAGTATGATTCTGTCCGTCTGCAAATCAGGGGATAAGATCATATTGCCGAGAAACGTGCATAAAAGTGTCATCAATGCCCTGATTCTGTGCGGCGCAACGCCTGTTTATGTACGCCCGCAGATTCACAAGGTTATCGGCGTTGCTCTCGGGATGGAAACCGGTGACGTGCAGGATGCGATGGAAGCCAATCCGGATGCAGTTGCCGTTCTGGTTAACAACCCGACTTATTATGGAATCTGCTCCGACCTGAAGGGGATCACAGAACTTGCACATGCGCGCGGGATGAAAGTACTGGTTGATGAAGCGCATGGCACGCATCTGTACTTCGGACATGGTCTGCCCATATCCGCTATGGCGGCTGGTGCAGATATGGCAGCGGTATCCATGCACAAATCCGGCGGAAGCCTGACCCAGAGTTCCTGCCTGCTTCTTGCAGACACTATGGATCGTGATCATGTGCGCTCGATCATCAATCTGACCCAGACAACCAGCGCCAGTTATTTACTCTTATCCAGTCTTGATATCTCCCGCCGTAATCTTGCGCTTCGCGGAGAGATGAGTTTTGCCAAGGTTGTGGAGATGGCTGAATATGCCAGAGACGAGATCAATCAGATCGGTGGATATTATGCCTATGGTAAAGAGTTGATCGATGGAAAGAGCATTTATGACTATGATGTCACAAAGCTGTGTGTTTATACCAAAGGAATCGGTCTGACTGGTATTGAAGTATATGATCTGATGCGGGATGAATATGATATTCAGATGGAATTCGGGGACATCGGCAATATTATGGCCTACATCTCCATCGGAGATCGGATTCAGGATATCGAGCGTCTGGTCGGTGCCTTTGAGGATATCAAACGTCTGTACCAGAAACCGCCGCTGGATCATGCCTTTGTAGATTCCGTACAGCCGGAAGTTGTCTACAGTCCGCAGAAATCCTTCTATGCAGAAAAGGAAAGTGTTCCAATCGGGGAATCTGCCGGCTGTATCTGCGGTGAATCCGTCATGTGTTATCCGCCGGGTATTCCGATTTTGGCTCCCGGCGAACTGATCACGCAGGAGATCATCGATCACATCCTGTTCGCAAGAGAAAAAGGCAGTTCCCTGCAGGGTACCGCTGATCCGCATGTGGATTACATACAGATTCTGAAAGATCTGACCTGATGCATTTCATTTTGGACATCTTTGCATTCTCTTTTTTACAATAAAATTTGATTTTAAAAGCATTTGCATATCATTATCGGGGAACTTTTTGAAATAACTTAATTCAAAAAGTTCCCCGATTTTCATATAGGTTAAATGCTGCCCTTTACTTGAACAGGATATCCAAAACGCGGATACCGATCTGCTGCCTAACGTCTTACCAGATGGTTCTGACTCTCTATCAGCATCATCCCAAATGGCGGTGTCAGAATCGGAACTTCCCTTTGTCCCATACATCTGATCCAGCCTGTCTCTTCCTGACTGCTAGCCGGCTGCTGCCGGATTCTTTTTTCTCTTGATTTATTTATACTGCTCATATCTGCCCCTGCTATTATGTGCTTATGCTACAGCTGTCAGTTGATTTTCTTTCCTGCATTTTTTTGCACACAACCTTTCTGATTCTGTTTTAGCACAGACAGTATTCTGATTTATAGCATTCTGATTGTCTTTATAGTATAATGATTGTATATTTTATAGCAGAGAGATAGCAAAGAGATCCTATTCCTGAATTTGGTATCTGATAGCTGCACCGTTTTTCACCCGAAAGGAAACCGTATTATGACAAATCGCTTACAACAAAGCAGGCTAAGGGAATCAGATGTTCATTATCTGGAATTTCTGAACCGGGAGAACCATTTCAGACATCACTATTATGATGAGGAAATGAAGCAGTATGAGCTCCTGAAGATCGGCGATCCTGATGCAGTTGCAGAAGGGATGCGTCTTTTTTCCTGTCAGAATCTGGGACATCTCTCTGATGACCTACTGCGAAACATCAAGTATATGTTTGTTGCTTCTGTTACTCTTGCGACCCGGTTTGCAATTGAAGGCGGAATGTCTTCCGAAACTGCCTACGACATCAGTGATCTGTATATTCGCAAAGCGGATAAATGCAGCAATACGGATGAAGTGGTATCTCTGCACACAGAAATGCTCACTTTTTTTACGCAGAAAATGATTCGGATCCGCAAACAGAACATTTTTTCCAAAAACGTCCTGCAATGTATGGACTATATCGACTATCACCTGCATGAAAAAATTACAGTTCAGGCGCTTGCCGAATACATAAAACTGAATCCCAGCTATCTGTCTGTTCTGTTTCATAAAGAGACCGGTCTGCCCATATCTTCTTATATAACAAAACGCCGCATCGAAACAGCCGGGAACATGCTTAAGTTCTCCGACTATTCCTATGCGGACATCAGTAGTTTTCTTTCATTCAGTTCACAAAGTCATTTTATCAAAATCTTCCGGAAAGAAACCGGATATACCCCAAAAGAATATCGAAATCTTTTTTTCAGAAGTGATTTTACAGAGCCTTCTCCAATATGAGCTTTCTTTTATTCTTCACGCTTACCTCTTTTGTTTCCT
>JAGOGF010000137.1 GCA_017996845.1 Butyrivibrio sp. | reverse complement strand
GAAAAAGCAGGATTACAGATCGGGGAGACAGGAACCACCTATAACAGAAGGACCATTCAGATGGAAGGATTTTCCAGACCGCTTTGGGCGCTTGCACCCTATTGGATGGGCGGAGGAAAGAATTCATCGTT
Source organism: Butyrivibrio sp. (assembly GCA_017996845.1). The sequence goes on along the minus strand of JAGOGF010000137.1, from coordinate 6,275 downwards.
TGCAGAAATATACAGGAAGGGACTGATTGCAGGAACGGATCCGGATAATTCCGAATACTGGGGAAATCCGGGAGATTATGATCAGCGTTTTGTGGAAATGGCAGCAATTGCATGTGCAATTCTGGAAGCTCCGGCAGAAGTCTGGACCCCTTTGACGGATTCGCAGAAATCAAATCTGGCAGCATGGCTTAACACAATCAACCTGCATCAGCTCCCGGGCTGCAACTGGCTCTTTTTTATGATTCTGGTCAATCTTGCGCTTGACAGCGTTGGTATGCCATGTGATCTGCAAAATATGCATAATGCATTGGAAGAAACCGATAAATGGTACAGAGGGGATGGCTGGTACACAGATGGTCCGGCAGGCATCAAGCCGCAGTCAGATTATTATATTCCATGGGCGCTTCAGTACTATGGCGTTTTATACAGTGTTTTTGGGCAAAAAAGTGATCCCGAAAGAGCAGAGATATATCGCCAGCGTGCAGTGGAATTTGGCAGGCAGTTTGCCTACTGGTTTGATGAAAACGGAGCAGCACTTCCATATGGAAGAAGTCTGACATACAGATTCGGGCAATGTGCGTTTTATTCTGTATGTATTTTTGCTGGAATTGAACCATTACCGCTGGCGGTTATGAAAGGGATAATTATCCGAAATCTCAATTGGTGGCTGTCACATAAGATTTTCGACAGAGACGGTGTTTTAACGATTGGATATTGTTATCCGCAGATGTATATGGCAGAGCAATATAATGCACCGGGAAGTCCTTATTGGGGAATGAAGACATTTATTCTGATGGCACTTCCAAAAGAGCATCCTTTCTGGCATACAGAACCGTTACCGCTTCCTTCCATGAAACCGCTTATGGTTATGAAATCAGCGGATATGCTGATGCAGAGGCTGCAGGATGGTCAGGTAAATGCATATACCGCAGGGGTGGTCGAAGAATACAGTCACGGACAGTTTCCTGAAAAATATTCTAAATTTGTTTATAATACCAGATTCGGGTTTTCTGCATCCAGAAGTTATGACACAATTGAACAGACCGCACCGGACAGTATGCTTGCTTTTGTAATTGATGGTCATGTTTTTGTCAGACGGCACTGTGAATCCTTTGAAATCAGAGAGGATTGTATGATCAGTGTCTGGCACCCTTTCATGGGAATTACGGTTACAACCTGCATATTTCCAAATGAACAGGGACATGTCAGGAAACATACAATTGAAAGTAACATTTCCTGTCTTGCATATGACTGCGGATTTGCAGTTCCCAGATATGCAAAAGGCTTCTGTCAGGAAGCGGCAGCAGATAAAGCAAATGCACAAAATGAACAACTGGGTTGCATGGTGATTTGCAATCATGATAACAATCATATAATTGATGGGAAGGGTGTTATAATTGGGGCATTTCCGAATACATGCCTTTATGATCCCTGCACCGTTATTCCGGCAATTCAGTATAGTATCCCGGCAGGAACCATACAGATTGAAACAGCAGTGACAACATATACTGCGCAATGACCTGACAGGTAAAGGCGGAAGAACAGATGTACAGACTGATAGATCCCGAAGTGACGCAGGTAAGGACTGCACAGGGTAAGAATTTGAGCCTGTGGCAACTTTTTATACCATATTTTATTGAGCAGCTTCTGATGAATCTGATGGGAACCGTCAATACGCTGGTACTGGGACACTATTCAGATGCAGCAGTTGCAGCAGTAGGTGCGGCAAATCAGGTACTTGGACTGATCTACACATTTTATGCGGTTGTAAGTGGCGGTGCATCTGTGATCATCAGCCACAGGCTTGGAGAAAATTCTTTTCGGAAAGCTTCCGATGCGGCATTTGCCGCAATGGTAACAGGTACCGTGCTTAGCCTTACCGTAAGTGCAGGACTTTTCGGACTTTCAGGCAGGCTTATGGAAAGCCTGAACCTGAGCGACAACGTACGGATGATGGCAGAACAGTATTTCAGAATCTGTATTGCCACTTCGGTTTTACAGGGAATGATGACCGCTGTTTCAGCGGTCCTTCGCAGTTATGGGAAACCGGTTCCTGCAGTTGCGGCATCTGTTTTCATGAACGCATTAAATGCGGTATTGGACTGGATCATTGTATTTCGGCCTTTTGAAACCCCTTTACATGGAGTGGGCGGAATTGCTGTTTCTGCAGTTATCAGCAGGTGCTGTGCGCTTGCGTTTATATGTGTATGCCTGATGAAAAGTGATATAAAGTTGGATTTACGTAAGAAAAAAATGGCAGATTTATCCTGCATACGGAATATCTTGCGGATTGGAATACCCGGTGGAATCAGTAATATTTCCTATTCGCTTTCCCAGGTGGTATCAACATCCATACTTGCTCTTTTGGGGACGACGGCACTTTCTGCAAAAATCTATATTTCAACCATTGTCTTCTATGTGTATGTAATCGGGATGTCGCTTGGACTTTCTACCGCGATACTGATCGGTTGGATGACTGGAGCAGGACAGTATGAGAAAGCATTCCGATTAAATCAGCAGGTGCTGCGCATTGCGGTTGTTTTGAATATTTCACTTTCCTTCTGCATGTTTATTTTTTACAGACCGCTCATGGAGCTGTTTACTTCCAATACAGATATTATAAATATGGCAAAAGGAATTCTTCTGATTGATATTTTTGTAGAAATCGGGAGAGGATTCAATCATGTTGAAGACAATTCTCTGCGCGGCGCGGGAGATGTGCTTTTTCCAATGATTGTTGCAATTATTTCCTGTTGGTGTATGAGCATTCTTTTTTCATATATTCTGGGAATCCGATGCAGACTGGGATTGTATGGATGCTGGATTGCGTTTATGATGGATGAAATGTTCAGAGGGATTCTTTTATGGAGACGTTTCCGATCGAGAAAATGGATGAAGAAAAAAATCTGAGTATGACTGCAACATTTTCATATTCTCAGCTGTATCTATAGCAGAAGGGAAACGGCATAAGAAGTAGAAATGTGCCGAAAAGGAGATTGTATATGAATAAGACAGCTGTGATACTAATGGGAATGGGGATATGCATATTCATGACGGGATGTCAAAGATTCATTCCTGCGGATAATGCATCTGTACGTTCTGTGACAGCACAGAGCACAGAAGTATCCTCCGCAGAAAGTGATTCTTCAGAAAAAACAGATAATGTTATAAATGATGAAAGTGGAGAAAGCATAACGCAAAACGGAAAGACACTGACAGTGGTTTATGAGAGTAATCCAACGACGGGGTATAGCTGGGAAATTTCTGTTTCGGATCCAAAGGTGATTAAGAGTGTGTCCGATACCTATCAGGAAGATAATGCGGCAGGAAACAGTGCAACGAACGAGGTGATCTGCGGTAAGGGCGGTTATGAGACATTTGTTTTTGAAGGAACGGGGAAAGGCACGGCAGTCATAACCTTTAACTATGCGCAGCACTGGAAGGGTGGAAATAAGGGAGAAATCAGAACGGTGACGGTTGAAACAGATGATATGGGAAAGCTTTTATCTGTAAAATAAAAAAAGTAAAAACAGCTTGTATCAGACAATTCTATATCGGTTAAACAGGAAAGTGTGTGTGCTTATGTTGATTTTGATTGCGCCGGATATCAGCAGATGGAAACAGAAAAACTGCATAACACGATGGAAGGAAAGTGTTTCAGAATATTTTTTTGTTCTGCGGGCAAAAGGCATCGAAAGAAGGCAAAAAAATAGCGAAAATGACCCTTCACGTATTAATCGGGATTCAGTGGCGGAAGCAGAAAATGTCATGCAGGCAAAGCTGTTTTTGCAAAAATATGGAAATCAGATTCTGCGTTTTGTCTACTCTTATGTTCACAATATGGAGGATGCAGAGGACATTCTGCAGGAAACCATGATACGGCTGGTACAGAAAGCACCGAAATTCGAGAACGAAGTGCATGAAAAAGCCTGGTTATTTCAAGTGGCGGGAAATTTGAGCAAGAACCGGATAGCATATAATGCAATCCGAAAAACGGATGAACTGGCGGACGAACTGGTTGCCGAAAAAAGGGAAGACCTTTCCTTTGTTTGGGAGGCAGTGAAAAAACTGCCTGCGCATCAAAGGGAAATCATACACCTTTTTTATTATGAGGGATATTCTACAGCTGAAATAGGAACAATCCTGAAACAGAAAGAAACAACCGTGCGTTCTGATCTGCACAGAGGCAGAGAGAAGCTGAAGGAAATTCTGAAGGAGGCGTATGATTTTGATGCATAAATATGAAGAGATCATGGATAAAGTCTATATGACAGAAAACATGCAGGAACGCATCCTGAAAAAAATCAGAAATACGACAGTTTCTTTTCAGGCCAATGCAGTAAAAAAGAGAAAAAGAGAGCGCCTGGCAGCGATATTTTGTTTAAGCGCTGCGGCATGTATTGCTGTTATTGCACTCTATCAGATAAATCCTGTCAGAATCAGCAATCAGGCAGTGCAGTCACAAACAGCAGGTTATCAGGAAAGTGACCGGATGCAGGCAATATGGAATGTAACGGAATGCAGTTCCGTAAAAGAACTTTCAGACAAAGTGGGATTTGCAGTCAGTGAGATTGATGCAGAGACTTTACCATTTGCAGTAAAAGAAATTTCCTATCTTGCATATCCGGATATGCTTGCTGAGGTTAATTACCGCGGAAGCAAAGGAGAAGAGGTGTCTTATCGGGAAGGAATAGGAAGCGGCGATATTTCAGGTGATTATAATTCTTATCAGCAGACACAAACGATAGACATACAGAATGTTGAAATTGTTCTGAAAGGAGAACAGGGGATATACAGGCTCGCAATATGGCAGAAGGATGGATATGCTTATTCTCTCAGCATTTCAGAAGGTGCAGATGAGCGTGTCTGGACAAAAATACTGATGTCCGTGCAATAAAATTGTGATACAATTAGACTCAGGTGGAGAGCCACCTGAGTCTAAACGAGGTTGCGGTGCAACCTCGGCACAAAAACAAGCAGGTGGAGAATTATCTGTTTTGAAAAATTTTGAGGGCGGTTACATGGATATCAGCTATTTATTATGGCTGCAGCAGATCAGGCAGCATTTGGGGCCTGTGATGGAGCAGCTGTTTACAGGTATATCAGCAATTCCGGGATCACCACTTACAATACTGATTCCCGCATTTCTTTACTGGTGTGTGGATAAAAGTGCAGGACTGTTTCTGATGTTTAATTTCAGCGCCGGCAGAATGTTCAATCAGCTGGTGAAGAATACTGTATGCTGTTACAGACCATGGATTCGCGATACCAGAATTATTCCGGCACGGGATGCATTACCGGGAGCATCAGGGTATTCTTTTCCCAGTGGGCATACACAGATTACAACGGCAATTTATGGTGGTCTGGGATGGCTTTATCACAAAAAGCATATTATATTGGCTGTATTGGGTGTTATTTTGCCGCTTCTGGTTGCCTTTTCCAGAAATTATCTGGGCGTTCATACACCGCAGGATGTGATTATGTCTCTCATTGAAAGCATATTTGTTTTATGGTTTTCTGTATTTTTTTTCAAATGGATGGAGAACAGACAGGACAGAGCAGGGGTGATGCTTCTTACAGGACTGTCGCTTTCGGCGCTTTTCATAATTTATGTAACGTTTAAACCGTATCCACTGGATTATCAGGGGGGCATTCTATTGGTCGATCCGGTTGATATGCAGGTGGACTGTTATGATGCGGCAGGTTATTTATCAGCACTTATGCTTGGATGGTTTGCAGAAAAAAAGTATATCCGATATACAACGGAATGCAGTAAAACGGTCAAATTTATACGAATGCTGATCGGAGTATTCTGTCTCGGAATCGTCTATGCATTCTTAATTCCTTTTGTACGGAATATAATGGATGAACGGTGGGGCGCATTTATGAAAGGATTTCTGTTATATATCTTTGTTATTTTTCTGATTCCGGCTGTATTCAGGTGGATACCATCTTTTGACGGAAAAGTGGGAAAAATGCATACAATATGAAAAGGAAATATTCAGAATGGAGGATTAAGGGTGATTGAACAGACATTGACAAGCGAGCAGACAGATATTCTCGGGGAAGTGGCGAATATCAGTATGGGAAATTCTGCAACAACTCTGAGTTTGATGGTAAACAGAAGAGTACGGATCACAACACCAAACGTCAAGATCATCAGCAGGAGTGCGTCTCTGGATGATTACGAGAAAACCTGTGTATTTGTTCAGATTCATTATATCAAGGGATTATCAGGGAATAATGTTCTGATTTTAAAAGACCGTGATGTAAAA
>JAGOGF010000136.1 GCA_017996845.1 Butyrivibrio sp. | reverse complement strand
CATCAACCCTAAGTGCACTTTCCGACACTTGCTTGATTGAACCCCGAATCTTTTTCATAAAACTGTTAAGTGCTTCTGCCATCTCACCAATTTCATCATTGCTTTTTATAATAACCTGCATTGTCAGATCATTATTTTTTTCAGCTTTCAAAAGTCCTTCCTGCATGATTTTGATCGGTTTGATAATAATCTTTGCAATCACAAAGCTTAATATAAGCGCTACAATACAAAATCCAATCAACGCATAAATAATGATCTGTTCTGTCATTGATGCCGCTTTAGAAGCACCGGAGAGCATTCCTGACATCTCTGTTTCTCCACGAGTCTCATATTCACTTAATTTGTTCCCCAGTTCGGTTGCCGTCGGAAGCATCTGATTTTTCATAATATCCAGAATCTTGTCTTTATTCCCTTCTTTCACTGCAGGAATAAGGCTTTCAGTTGCACTCTTTACATAGGTGGCGTGCAGATTCTTGGCTTCCGTGATTATCTTTGTTCCCTCTTCTGTTGTAGAACCAGCAATCAGACTGTCATATATCTGTGCGGATTCTCCTGCCAGTGCTGTAAAATTCTTGACTTGTGCTTCATCCCCCGTAATAACATATGCACGCAAAGTTGCGATTTCCTTTTCATTGTCCAGATATGCAGCCGTTGTCTGCTTGTAAAGAGGAAGATAAATTTCATCCAGACCTCTGGCAACATTTGCCATTGAATGGATTCTTGATAATGTAAACAGCAAAAGTCCAACAGCGATTAGCGTTATTACGATAAATCCACCAAATATCCTAACCATGATACTACTTCGCTTACCCTTTCTTTCCATTATCTTTTCCCTCACTTTCCCAACATAGAAATCGCGTTAAATTCACATTTTATCAATTTTATATTTCTATCATACTACAAATTATAATCACTTGAATACATATTTTTTATTATATTTTTACGTTTTTTTATATTTTCTTTATATTTTTATGATATTCGTTTTTTCGTACTTTTAAGTAAAGTTATTTTATATACAAAATATTTATTTCCGAATATTTGATAATTTCTTATTGTTTTAAATTCAGAGGCAAACTTTCTAAGGGTCAACAAAACAAAACCACTGCTGACCAGATTCATCAGCAGTGGTTCATCAATCTATTTTTCTACATACCTGTATTTCTGTAAAATACGTCCAAATACAATACATATTATGGCTCCTGCAAGCCCGAGCACAAACATCATGATCGAGGCTCCTGCCCCTTTCCCTGTTCCAAACAAACCTGTCAGGTAACTCTCACTCTGCTGCCTAGCCATAATGGGTTCCCACAAGCAGTCCACCAACCACCCGGCTGCAAAGAATCCGATCGGTATTGTAAAATACTGTAAGGTATTCCTGCAGGAATATACACGTCCCTGCATTTCCACCGGGATTGAGGTCCGCAGGATCACATCCAGATTGGCACTCATAATCGGCACAACCAACCATCCCAGAATCTGCCCCAGGCACCATAACACAGGTTCTCCCGTAAATGCCAGAAGAAAATTTTCTATCGTAAGTGAAATCAACATTGTACCTGTAATCACCTGAATCCTGTTCTTTGGCTTTGGAAGAACTGTTACCAGCAAGCTTCCCATCAGCGTTGCAATTCCCGCGCATGAAGTCACAATCCCCAAAATGGATTTCCCCCCATTTGCTCTCGGCAGGATATACGCCGGAAGTGTTGCGTCAAATGCTGAAGCAACCAGATTCACACCTGCCAGAAATAGAATCAGGTCCAAAATCATAGGATTCTTTTTCAGATAACGAAGTCCCTCTTTGGAACTGTCCCAAATCGACTCCCGCTGTATCTTCTCGCCTTCTTCCCTTTTCGCTTCTGTCAGTCTGGGAATTTTTATCCACAACAACAGTGTCAGAAATGCAACCAGGAATGTGGACAGATCAATTGCAATGACCATATCCATTCCACCTGCGGCAAAAAGTGCAGTTGCCGCCATCGGATGAAGGATGGAAACAAGTGACTGGGAAAAAGAACGCAATCCGCTGGTTTTCTGATACTGGTCTTTGGGCGTAATCAGTGTCATGGCAACATCAGATGCCGGCTGTTGAATCGTATTCATCAATCCGTTGACTGCATTGAGTACATAAAGATGTGCCGGACACAATAAATCCATTTTCAGCAATATGAGAACGGTAACTGTAGCGCATGCTGCAAAAGTATCACTAAACAGCATGACTTTTCTCTTATCCCATTTATCGCTGAGTGCACCTGCAAAAATACTCATCAGTACATAGGGTGCATAGGAAGAAATAGACAAAAAAGCTGTCTGTAAAGCCGATCCCGTTTTTTGATATAACCACAGTGTCAATGCAAAATTTGTCATTGCACTTCCAAACTGCGACAGAGATTGTGTACTCCATAATATGATAAAGGTATTTAAATTATTTTTTGAATTATTCTGATTCATATAGCACTTTGCTCCTTTGATCGAATCTACTGTCTGCCTCGTAATGAATTACAAGGGCAGTCTTTTCATAAGAGACCGCATTTGGTCTCCGCAATCAAAAGTGCAAAGAATGAGGACCATTATTTTCCTCTGCGCAATGTCCTCAATCTCTGCACAGAGCCTTTGCAATTGTCAGAATCATTCTGTTTCCCTTTCTTTTCATTTTCAAATTTCCCGTTTACTTTTGTGTCAAAACCGCCACACATTAAGCAACATTATATTCAATCCTTTTTATCATGATACCATATTTTTTCTTGCTGTATAGCCGAATATCCGCATTTTGATTAACCTGTTAGTATAAGGCCGCGATCTAAAAAAAGATTCCTCCTTATACTAAAAACTGCTGTCTTTGAATTATACATTCAAAGACAGCAGTTTCTTAATTACTGAATTTATTCACTACTTTTTACACCTGAAATTTTCCAATCTGCACCTGTAGATTTTGTGCAATCTCTGCCAGATTTTCTGCAGAATGTGAGATTTCCGCCATACTTGCCGCCTGTTCTTCCATTGCTGCAGATGATTCCTCCGTTCCTGCGGCATTTTCCTCTGCTATTGAGGACAGATTCTGGGTCAAATCAATAATGGCATTCTTATTATCTGTCATCAGCTTCTCTGATGTGTTCAGCTTTTGGATCACTTCCTTCACAGAATCGATGGCATTTGCAATACCTTTGAATTTCGCTTCTGTATCTTTTACACTTTCTGCCTGTGAAGCAGCAATCTCTTTTGTCACTTTGATAGTATCAACTGCTTCCTTGGATCTGCCCTTCAGTTCATCAATTACTCCCTTGATGTCATTGGTAAACGCATGACTTTGTTCCGCAAGAATACGGATCTCATCTGCAACAACGGCAAAGCCTTTGCCTGCATTACCAGCACGTGCTGCCTCAATTGATGCATTCAGTGCCAGAAGATTTGTCTGTGTTGCAATATCCTGTATCATAGAACTTGCATCCTCAATTTTCTGTGCGCTTTCATTGTTGCTGAGAATAATGTCATATACCGCATTGGTTGCATCACTGTTTTCCTTTGTTTTATCAATCAGAACCTTCAGTATTGCAAACCCGCTTTCTTTCTCGCGATCAATTGCCTGTGTTTCCCTGTTCAGTTCGTCAATCTGCTGTGCATCCTCTTCCAAAAGAGCTCCCATATTACCCACACTCGTTGCAGCCTTTTCCGTATCAACTGCCTGGTCAGATGCTCCCTTGGCCATTTCTTCAATTGATTTTGCAATTTCTTCTGCAGCAACATTGGTCTGTTCGGAAACTGCTGTCAGTTCCTGTGCCGAAGCTGCCACCTGCTGAGCAGAATCCGTTGCATTGGTAATGAACTTTCGGATGTTTTCCTGCATTTGATTTAATGCAACTATCATCTGCCCGACTTCATCTTTTCGTTTTCCATACCGCTTAAGTGCTTTATCATCTGTGACTGTGAAATCAAGATTTGCCTGCGTTTCAATCGCCTTTGTAACACTTCTGATTGGTTTGGCAATACTATCACTTACAAAAAAGGTAACCGCTGCACCTGCTGCAATTGCAAAGAATATAATGAGGATCAATATTGTCTGAATCGTTTGTACTTTTGCAAGTGCCTCCTGCTCCTGCATTCCCATAATCATAAACCAGGGTGTATTTGCAATTGGAGTAAAACCTACTATTCTGTTTTTTCCTTCAAAGAGATAGTCTCCAGACCCAGGTTGTCCCTTTGAAATTTCATTTGTAAACAACGCTGCGAATTTTGTATAACTCGGATTATTCTTTCCTTCTTCAACAATATTAAACTGCTTTGTTACAAGAGAAGAATCCGAGTGCCCGACAATTGTTCCTGCGCTGTTGATCATATAACCGTACCCGGTCTCACCATAAGAAACACTTTTTGCAATTTCGCTTAGTGTATCCCCTGATTTGCTCCCGCACAATACACCGACCTGTACATCATTTTTATAAATCGGGACTGCAATAACCAATACTGTTTTTCCGGTATCTTTGGCGATTATGATATCAGAAATTGCAGGTTTTCCTTTGGCTGCCGTCTGAAAATATTCCCGGTTAGCAATATCCATTACTGCTCCTGCGCTGTCAAGTACTCTCGCACTCCCTTTCATATCCGCGATTGCATACGACTGAAAACCTGCACGTGCAGCTTCTTTTTCTGCAAATGCAATTTGTTCCTGTTGATTGGAAGACTGTCCTGTAATAACACTATTCTGGGCCAGTCCCTGCATATAGCTCATTTCTTCATTCATTTTGGCAATTACAATCTGTGATTCTGTCTGTGCCAGTGCAACCAGATTGGTATGCGCATCTTTAATCAGCTGTTTACTGATGATCTCAATACTGAAAATACCAAGTAACGAGGTAACCAAAAGGATAATAAGTGAAAATATAAGAATCAGTCTCGCTTTAATTGATTTCATATGTTTGCTCCTTTCTTAAAGAGTCCGGTGCCTGTATATCAGGTAGCACACCTGTTTTTAATCGATATCCAATACTCATTCCATATTGTGTCATAAAACAGATCCAAATCGTTTGACTGGTTTTGGTATACAAGCATCATATCCATTACACCTTTTACTAGAACGAAGTAAAAGGAAACCATTCCCTGCGTATCAATATCATTTATATTGTTCTTTTTCGTGCCCTGCTCAAATATCTGATTCAATACTTCCCTGACCAGTCTTTCTTTCTCTCTGACAAGATCTCCACACTGCATTTTCAAATCCAGATTCTGAATAAGTGAAATGCTTTTCCAGAAGCGAAGTCTGTTCTCCTGCTTGTAATAATTCAAAATAAGATAATATATTTTTTTCAGCTTTTCTTCACAGGATAGCTTATCCATTCCGCTTATCTCTTCCAGTAAAAAAGAATAAAAATGATTGATCTCACGTTCCACAACCATGAGGATGATTTCATCTTTTCCGCTATAGTGGCTGTAAATGGAAGGCACCTTGATTCCGACTTCTTTTGCAATGTCTGACATTGACAGATTATACCCTCTATCTGCAAATAACAGATCTGTTGCATCCAGAATTCTATCCTTATTATCCATTGTTACCCCCCTTCTTCCTAACGAGCGCTAGTTAGCTTTGTTTTAATTCTAACAGTTTGATTTAATTTTACAAGTAGAAAATCATAAAGTTTTTGTAAAATCGTATATTACTGTCTTTTTTATGATTTTTTACCCAGTAAATAGAACCGGCATATTAAAAAGCACGGTTTAAAGACTGCATCAATTGATTGATACAAATCTTTAAACCGTGCTCCTGTAAAACTGTCACTATTTTCTAAAAAATAGAATCACAGGATTTTCTCCATTTTGAGCATAACAGAATGGTTTTCTGCCTCTTCTGTTCAAATACTTTCAACTTGCTTTGCTAAACTTCACTGCATATAATCAAATCAATATAAAATCGGAGGTATATTTCATAGAAAAAATATTACAGATCAAAGTTTCGGATGTACCAGGCAGTCACAAAACACCACATGACGGATATGATTTCTACAAACACAATCTGATTCCAAGAGAAAGTGCCAGCCAGTGCACGGTCGCAGTATATGAAATTATGCCGGGAAAATCAGCAGTTCCGTATCACTACCATTTAAAAAATGAAGAAACTTTTTATATTATCAGCGGAAGCGGAGAACTCAAAACGCCGGATGGGAATAGACCTGTTTCGGCAGGTGACTTCCTCTTTTTTCCTGCAAATGAGAATGGTGCACATAAACTGACCAACACCTCAGAAACCGAAATGCTGGTCTATATTGATTTTGACACAAGCAACGATCTTGATGTCGCTCTATATCCTGATTCAGGCAAAATCGGAATTTGGGGCAAAGAAGTCAATCAGATATACAAAACCGAACAGAATGTGGCATATTTTGACGGTGAGTAGACTTACTGCTCTTCTATATCGCCCGCC
>JAGOGF010000008.1 GCA_017996845.1 Butyrivibrio sp. | reverse complement strand
CAGCAGTATGGAATGTCGCCGGCAGTATATCGGGACAGCATCCGGAAACCGGAATAAAATGACATTAATGCTTAAATATGCAATACAGTGATGGACTTATGGAAGAAATCGAATTAAAATGGAAAAGAAGTTTTGTCGGAAAAGGTGGAAAACAAAATGACAAGAGAAGATTATATCAGAGAGATTGATGAGGCAGTTGCCGCCGGCAATCGTGCCATGCATGCACTCGATGAAGCAGACAGTTGTATCCGTTCCGCCAGAAACTGGGGTATTTTTGATATCCTGGGAGGCGGTATGCTCAGCAGTTTTATCAAACATGAGCGGCTTGGAAAAGCACAGGATCTGGTACAAAAGGCAGGAAATGAGCTGCAGCGTTTTAACAGAGAACTTTCCGATATTCAGTTACAGAATAATATTCAGATCAAGTGTGACGGTCTGACGCAGGCAATTGATATCTTTTTTGATAATGTACTGGTCGATGTACTGGTACAGTCCAAAATTGCAGATCTGCAGAGACAGATGGCATTATCCAAAGAACAGGTGCGCAGTACACTTGCTCATCTGGAGCAGCTTAAGAGAGAAGCTTAACCGCATAAAAGAAGGCTTATATGGAACAGGAAAGATTTATTCTTCGAAAACTGGAAGAGAGAGATATTGAAGAATTTGATGATTTGTTCAGATATGCATTTCAGGTAACGGATAAGGAAATGGAGCGTACCGGTTGGACGAATCCTGCGATGAAACGTTCAAAAGCACCGGTTTTTGATTCTTCCTATGTTCTTGGATGGTTCTTTGAGGATCATCTCGCATCTCAGATCGTCGTGTATCCCATGAAAATCAATATTCACGGTAAGATCTTTGACATGGGCGGGATAACCGGGGTTGCAACCTATCCGGAATATACCGGACACGGGCTGATGCATACGCTTGTTCGAAAATCGCTGGAGCATATGCGTCTGCAGCATCAGAGTGTCTCTTTTCTGTGTCCTTATTCCATTCCGTTTTACAGGAAACAGGGATGGGAGGTGTGTTCGGACAAACTTACCTTTACAGTCAAGGATACGCAGCTTCCGGACAGAAAGGAAGTAGGCGGTGTGATCAGACGTGTGGATCCGCAGGAGGATGAGGATGTACGCAGGGTATGGAAATATTTTGTCCTGCAGCATCACGGTGCGCTTTTGCGCGGCAAACTGGAATGGCAGGAATACTGGCGCTGGGAAACGGATGATGTACTCGGTGCAGTGTATTACGATGCCAGAAACAAGCCGATCGGATTTATTGTCTATTATATAGAAGATGATATCTTTAAAATCAAAGAAGTTGTGTATCTGAGCATGGAAGCCAAAAACGGAATCTGGAATTTCATCAGTGCCCATTTTTCCATGGTGGACAAGGTTGTCGGGAATAACTATTCGGGTGAACCGATTGCATTTCAGTTTGAGGACAGCGAGATCACGGAGACAATTGAGCCATACATTATGGCCCGCATTGTTGATGCGGAAGCTTTTATGAAACATTACCCGTTTCGGCTGACCGGGGAACATACGGATTTCTATTTTCAGGTAGCAGATCATGATGCAGGCTGGAACCAGGGGACTTTTTATGTTGGGATTGATCAGTTATCCGGCAGACAGATCTGCCGTAAAGTGGAAGACAGGGAGGCTGATCCGAAGCGGATCGTCAAACTGGATATCGGTACGCTGACTGCCATGCTGATGGGATATAAGAGGCCGATGTATCTGTATAATAACGAGCGGATTCACATGAATTATAATCTGCTGAAGGAACTGGAACAGGCAATACCGGGGGAAAAAGCATACTTTTCAGATTATTTCTGAAAAATATACAAAGCTGCATTTTTACAACAGGAGAAGACCAAAAGGAGAATATTTCATGAAGGCAAACAGATTGATTATGGCGGGAATTACAGCTGCGGTCATTGCAGGTGCTGTAGGATGCGGCAACGCAAAAACGGGGGCAGACAGCAGCACTGCACAGACAGAGGTGGTGGAAAAAATAACAGACAGTACCTCTGCGGTATCTGCTGCGACAGTGGAGACTTCAGATTCTGCAGCAGAGGCAGCATCGATACCTGCAGGGATGTATCTGAGTGAACTGACAGGAGAACCGATTGATGAATCCCTGAAGGATCAGAGACCGATCGCTGTCATGGTGGATAATGAGCTGACAGCGCTTCCGCATTTCGGAACGGCTGACGCAGATGTAGTGTATGAACTGATGAACAGCACCATGAACGGCAGAATTACCAGATTGATGTGTCTTTATAAGGATTGGGAGAAGATCAAACAGGTAGGAAGTGTCCGCAGTACCAGACCGACGAATATCCTGCTGGCATCCGAATGGAATGCGGTTCTGTGTCATGACGGAGGACCTTTCTATAATGACCAGTATTTCATAAAAGATTATTCTGCACATTTTTCCGGTGGTTTTTCCAGAGTAAATAATGGAAAATCCAGAGAATTTACAGAATACATCATGACCGGGGATCTGGATCAAAAGTTTAAGGATTCCAAGTATTCCACAACCTATAATGAATATAAGCCGGATGACGATTCTCATTTCAATTTTGCAGCATATGGTACGGATATCAAGCTGCAGGATGAATATGATACCGTGCTGGATGCCACAGATATCAAGTTACCGTTTACGCATAATGGTTCCGAACTGAAATATAATGAAAAAACACAGACCTATGATTATTACGAGTACGGTAAGATTCATAAGGATGCGGATACTGGCGCAGTACTGACGTTTAAAAATGTGATTCTGCAGGATTGTACGTTTAATCAGCTGGATGAACATGGATATCTGATCTATAACTGTATTGACACCGGCAAGGCAGGGTTCTATCTGACAAACGGTAAGGCCAAGAACATCAGTTGGGTCAAGGCTACAGAAACAGATCCGACAAGATATTATGATGAATTTGGTAAGGAAGTAACCATAAATGACGGCAAAACCTACATTGCACTGGTACCGGATGATACCTGGAGTGATGTATCCATGCAGTAACCTGGTTCAGTCTCGTCATATGCTGATGCTGCTGATGAGAAACGTGACTTTTATTTGAAATGCAGACTGTTATCAGGAACGTTTTTATCTTGTAACCGTTTCCGTGCTGTGCTAGAATTACGGTTGTTATAGAGGAACCGGTATGAAAAAGGAGGAAAGGTCATGAATAAGAAATTCGGAATTAAAGAGGTTGTTGCAACAGGTATTGGAACAGCGATTTTTGTGGCACTTACACAGATCCAGATCCCGATCGGATTTATTCCCAATACATCACTGCAGCCAAGAGCAGCATTCCTGGCATTTTTTGCAGCAGTGTTCGGTCCTGTTGTTGGGGGAATCATCGGACTTCTGGGACACGCACTCGGCGATGCACTTTTTTATGGCAGTGTATGGTGGAGCTGGGTATTCCCGGATGCACTTTTTGGTATCGTAATGGGAATTTTTGTAAAGAAGTATATGATTAAGGAAGGCGGTTTCGGTAAGAAGGAAATCATTCTCTTTAATGTGGTACAGGTTGTGGCAAATGCAGTAGCCTGGATTGTTCTTGCACCGGTACTGGACATTGTGATCTATGCAGAGCCTGCCAATAAGGTATTTACGCAGGGCATCTTTGCCTTCATCGGCAATATCATTATCATTGGAATTCTTGGAACGCTTCTTGCAGTTGGATATTCCAAGATCGGAGCAAAGTCTTCCAGTCTTTCCAAGGAAGATTGACCAGAACTATAAAATCAGACGTGCAATATCGTGGCAGAAAGTAACAGATGGAACCGATAATTGAGTTTAATGATTTTTCATTTAAGTACAGAGCACAGACTGAAGAAACACTCAAACATATCAGTCTGAAAATATATCCCGGAGAGAAGGTCCTGATCATTGGACCTTCCGGTTCCGGAAAATCGACACTGGCACATGCCATCAATGGGCTGGTGCCTTTTGCGTTTCCGGGGAAAATATCCGGAACCTACCGTGTAAACGGACAAAATCCTGCTGAAATGGGAATTTTCGGACTGGGCAAAATAGTTGGAACGGTACTGCAGGATACAGATGGACAGTTCATCGGACTGACGGTTGCAGAAGACATTGCCTTTGCAATGGAGAATGACCGGGTTGCCCAGGATGAGATGAAGCGCAGGGTTGATGCAGTAGCAGAACTGGTTTCGGTAAAAGAACTGAAGACGCATTCGCCAAGAGAACTGTCCGGTGGACAGAAGCAGCGGGTATCCATGGCAGGTGTCATGGTAGATGAAGTTCCGATTCTATTGTTTGATGAACCGCTTGCAAATCTGGATCCGGCAACCGGAAAGAGTGCGATTGATCTGATCGATCATATTCATAAAGAGCGCAGTGCAACCGTACTGCTCATCGAACACCGGTTGGAAGATGCATTGTACCGGGATGTTGACAGGATTATTCTGATTGCGGATGGACAGATTGCAGCAGATATGAAGCCGGATGAGATACTATGCACGGATATGCTGATTCAAAATGGGATCAGAGAACCTCTCTATATTTCAGCACTTCGGCATGCCGGATGCCATTTGGTTCCGCAGGTCTGCCCGCAACATGTGGAATCAATGGATCTGTCTCCCTACAGGGAACAGATCAGAAACTGGTTTGATCATGTGAATTTGCCGCAGAAAAAAGCGCAGACACCGATGGAACTGGAAGTAGAAGGCGTATCCTATTCCTATATACCGGGACATCCGGTACTGGAAAACATCAGCTTTGGGATCCACAAAGGAGAAATGGTCAGCATTGTCGGAAAAAACGGCGCCGGCAAATCAACGCTTTCCAGCCTGATCTGTGGATTTATGGAGCCGGATCAGGGTGTGATCCGACTGGCAGGCGAGGATATTCGCGGGTGGTCGGTCAAGGAACGCGGGGAGAAAATCGGACTGGTTATGCAGAGTCCGGGGCAGATGATTTCGAAACCGATGATTTATGATGAAGTTGCGCTTGGTCTTGTGGTCAGAGGCATTCCGGAAGCAGAGATCAGAGAAAAGGTAAATCAGGTACTGAAAACCTGCGGCATTTACCAGATGCGCAACTGGCCGGTGTCGGCTTTATCTTTTGGACAGAAGAAACGTGTGACGATTGCATCCATTCTCGTCATGCAGCCTGAAGTCATGATTCTGGATGAACCAACAGCAGGGCAGGATTATCGCCACTATACGGAGATTATGGAATTTATTCGCAGGATCAATGAAGAATCCGGCATCACAATCATTATGATTACACATGATATGCATCTGATGCTGGAATACACGGATCGTGCTATTGTAATTGCAGACGGGCAGCTGGTATCGGATGATACACCGGCCAACGTCCTGACCAATGAACAGGTAGCAGATCGGGCTTTTCTGAAAAAAACATCTTTGTATGATCTGGCACATGCGTGTGGAATAGCCGATGCATCGGCATTTGCAGAGCGTTTTATATATTATGAAAAAAAGCACCCGTCTGAGCAGATACAGATAGACGGGTGAATATTATCAGCATGGAGGAACCATGGCACAACAGAGCGGAAAATTACTTTCATACGAAGAAAAAGATACCTGGATTGACAGATTGAGTGGTGTAACCAAACTGATCTTCTTTCTGATGTGGTCGATTACCAGTATGATTTCATATGATACAAGAGTGCTTGTAGTAATGCTTGTCCTGAGTGTGCTGATTCTGCGGGCATCTAGGACAAAGTGGCGGCAGGTTGGGAAAGTCTTTACACTGATCATGGTGTTTTTATGTATCAATATTTTTGCAATATTTCTTTTTTCACCCTATCAGGGAACTGCCATATACGGATCCAAAACGGTACTGCTGCCGCTTATGCTTGGACATGACATTACGCTGGAGCAGCTTTTTTATGAAATGAATATTGTGATTAAATATCTGACCGTTGTTCCTGCCGTATTCATGTTTATTGTTGCAACCAATCCAAGTGAGTTTGCTGCATCGCTGAGCAGAATCGGCATCAGCTATTACGCGGGATACTCTGTTTCCATAGCACTTCGTTACATTCCGGATGTACAGGATAACTATGTAAAGATTAAAAATGCACAGGAAGCACGCGGAATTGAAATGTCCGGCAAAGCGCCGCTTATGAGCAGAATCAAGAGTACGGCAGCGATAATTTTTCCGCTGATTTTCTCCAGCATGGATCGGATTGATGTAGTAAGCAATGCGATGGAACTGCGTGGCTTTGGCAAATATAAGAAGAGAACGTGGTATATGGAGAGACAGTTAAAGCGAAATGATTATCTGGTACTGGGATTTACCATTGTATTCTGCACGCTGGCATTGATTATCACCTTTCGCAATGGGAGCAGATTTTATAATCCGTTTGCTTAAGTGCGGGTCACTTATCTGCAGATTTCATCTGGAGCACCTGATACGATCCGTTTATATCGGTCAGATAGAGCAGATAGTCAAATTCATAGCTCTTTTCTTCATGGGTCAGGGTATTTGTAATTTGATAAGTCAGGCTGACGGAACACGAAAAAGCATGATCACCGCATTTCTGTTCATCCGTTACGGAAAGGGCATCATATCGGTCGGATTGATAGGTCTGTCCCCAGCTGTTGTCATAGGAAGATAATGTCCGGTACAGGGCAGAATCAGGCAGGACCATAGACAGAACTTCTTTTTTTGAAGCATTTTTTTTGGTGGCAAAAACGGTGTAGCACTTTGCAAATGATCTGGCAAAGGCGTCTATGCCGTTTTTTTCATTCTGTGACAGGCTGCGTGAAATCCGGTACGTATCTGCGGCAGAAGAGGACACGGTGCAGCCCTCTGCGGAAAGAGAAGAAATGTAATTCAGATCCCGGATTGTATAAGTCAAGATGGCAGAATCAGTTAAACCGGCCTGGGAAAAAACATCTGTCTGCGGGTCAGAAGACAGGTAGCTGCTGCGGAGCGGCTGACCGTTTAGAAGAACAGGGACATCGGTAGGGGCGGTAATCGTATAGGTACGCAGCGGCATCAGTTTCAGTGATGAAATCCGATATGCAAAATGATTCCAGAAAGTGGGCTGCGTGTCTTTGATCAATGTCAGAACGGCAATTTTTTCGGATCCGTCGGAGAGGAGATATCGCCTGGTATCAGAAGAAGATAAGCTGTCTTCATAGCAATAGACCTTTGCAGAATCGTAGTGCCCCTTCATATAGGCATGCAGATTTTGGGGATTCTGCAGAACAACAGGAAGGGTATGACACCAGGATGCGATATGGCTGCTGTCCTCAGAGCGAAACGCCGCTACCACCTGATCCGTCTGCTGCTGTGGAAGGCAACGCTGATAATCTGCAAGCCATAACCAGAACAGGAGCAGGCCAACGAGAATTATGGTCAAAAGAAACAGAAAGAGGAAGAAGAAATGTCTGTAGAAGGGTGACCGGATCAGGTATCTTCTTTTATGAAAATGTTTGTGTGTATTTACAGTTCGTCTTTGCGTCATGCAACGCTCCTGTTATTTCTGTGAAATAATCGATTGATTTTAGCGGTAGAAATTACAACAATGCGGCTTTACAAACGGGATTGCCTTTGCAGTTCATTAGGGGCGCACAAGTATGGCGGACGGTATCGGGCGCAGGCCGATCAGAGAAGCCGAATGATTCAGCTGCTGCCCCTGATAATAAAGGATGGAGGAAGAACCGCCATCCAGATTGGCGGCGTTTACCGCACCGTACTGCAGCATAATATCACAGAGATCCTTGAAAGAGGCGCCAAGAGAGCCAGGCTGACGTCCGTCAATCACCAGAAGCAGGATTGCACCATTACTCTTTTGGCCGATTGCAGAGCGGGGGTTCAGTCCCCCAGCATTATCCGGATAGGGAACCCTTTGGCCGTTGATTACAAGAGCAGGGCCGAAGGTTATGCCGTTTTGCATGCCCATGCTGATTGCATCTGCCGGGGACATGTTTCCGATGATCAGTTTATGCGAAGCGTCAAATCCGATCAGAGTTTTATATTCGGATTCATAATTGCTGATCAGAACACCATTTTTGATGACTGCGCCAAGCGGCATTGCACCATGGCCTCTTCCATCAGGATCATAGAAACCACCGGCGTTCATGCCTGCAGCCGAACCGGTTTCGGATATCATTTCAGACAGCTGCTTACCGGTTGCAGAAGTACTGAACGTATCGATGGTATAAAAGGATACCCGCGCAGGATCATCAACACACATCAGCTTGCCGTGATAAGATGCGCCGGCGACATCGGTCACCGTAATTCCATTTGCAGAATCAGAAGAAGCAGTAGCGGCAGAATCGGCAGTTTCTTTTACAATTCGGACAGCAGATGTGTTTGTAACGGCCTGTGATGTGCCGATATTGTTTTGCTCGGTTATGGCTTCTATTTCATCATCTGACAGATAAATGTGCGCCAGAAATCCGGCTGCACTTGTCTGTGTGAGCGTATTTACGAACAAGTCCCTTGCAGCGGCTGACGGACCAAGGCAAATGATGCCGATCGCACCAAAGAAAATAACGCAGGTCAGAAAGAGCAGCGCTGCAAGAACAGAAAAAAAGCGCAGAAACAGAGACGCACAAGTGCATCTGAAATAAGAAGCGTGTCTTGTTCCGCGGTTGGCGGTATGATTGGGTATTGGCTTTTTATATCTTTTTTTATGCATGGTCTGTTGCAGAATCCTGTTCCGATGCAGTTGCATCTGATCCCCATTGTAGCATATTATGTTAATGGGAGCGTGATAATTTATGGATACAGACAGGGTATAGAGCCTTCTGCATGCTGCCATGATATATTTTGGATGTAACAGGGGAGAAAACATGAATAACAGTGTCAGGTTGGAAACAAAGAGACTGATCCTTCGTCCGTGGAAGGAGGACGATGCGGAAGTTCTGTACCGGTATGCAAAAGATCCGCAGATCGGTCCCAATGCAGGATGGCTGCCGCATACAGATGTGCAGTACAGCAGGGCGATTATCCGTACCGTGCTTGGCAGGGAAGGTAACTTTGCGGTTGTGATGCGGGAGGGAAACGGCGAGCCGGCAGGAAGTATCGGTATTATGACAGGGGAAAGCATTGCAAGGTGCAGAACGGAGGCAGAAGGCGAGATCGGTTACTGGCTGGGGGTTCCGTTTTGGGGCAACGGACTGATCCCGGAAGCAGTCGGAGAAATTCTGCGCTACGGATTTGAAGACCTGCATCTGCAGAGAATCTGGTGTACTTATTATGATGGGAATATCAGATCCATGCGCGTAATAGAAAAGTGCGGATTTCGATATGATCACAGGAATCCGGATTCTTATAATCCAATGCTGCAGGAGCACCGGATTGAACATTTTACCAATATTTCGTATGAAGAATGGCGAAAAAAGAGCGGAAACGCGTTTTAATTTTTGGGTATTATTAATATTACAATTTTTTTACAAATTTGTTATGATAGATACAGTGAATACGTGGCTTGCGGAGGATTCCTCAGGCCATGTTTTATACTGTTTCGGCATGTCCGGGCATAAGAGACAGTGCTGCAGGGACGCAGATAAAAGGTAAGAGGGGGACAACAAGTGCAAATCCGGAATTTGCAGTGGAATGCTTTTTATTCCATGCCGTGCGGTGGGCAACACCGTGGGATGAAATCAGCAGGATGTTCTGAAAACATTTGAGATTTCAGTTTTGGCGTGAATAAGCGCCAGAAAGGGGTAGAAATGCTGGAAAAAGGTGCTGTGGCAGTATATGGCAGTCATGGTCTGTGTAAGGTAAGTGATATCCTGGTACCTTCATTTATTGAGCACGGGAAGGAAAAGCTGTATTATTTGCTGGTATCTGCGATTGACACCAACGGACTGTTATATGTGCCGGTTGAAGGTGCGGAAGACAAAATGAGAGATGTCATACAGACAGACGATGCGGAAGGTCTTGTGGAAGAAATCGGGGATGTCGATGAAATGGAAATTCCTGTTGGCAAGAAATCGGAAGCGGCAATTGTAGAAGTGATCAAGCGCAATCTGGCAGGTGAAATGATGAGCATGATCAAGTCACTTTATAAGGTAAAAGCGATCCGCGAAACGGAAGGGAAAAAATTCGCGGCCATAGATGAGAAATATCTTGCGATTGCAGAAAAGCTGCTCTACTCTGAAATAGCTTTTGCTCTGGATTCTGATTGGAAGGCGATTCAGGAGAGGGTAAGAGAGAATCTTTCACAGCTTTCTCTGGAAACGAATTAACATATTTACCGTATGATCGGAATGATTATAACAGGAACTGTTGTAAGGCACACGAAAGCCGTACAACAGTTCTTTTCTTTTGAATTAAAAAAAAGTATAATCAGATTCAGATATTGTGTTTTTTCAAAATGATCACGGGAGATGATGGATATGATCAGAAAATATGCGGTTGGAAGTCCTTTGGAAACATATGCGGTAGTTGAAAAACTGGAAACACAAACCTGTGAAATCCCATATCTGAAGATGGAAGATGATGGAAAAAAGCTTTCCATGCAGCTGGATCCGGATGCGGTTGTATATGGTCTGGGAGAACAGGTCCGCGGTATTAACAAAAGAGGATGGATCTATGTCAGCGATAATGCCGATGATCCCAATCATACAGAAGGGAAACATGCATTATACGGTGCCCATAATTTTCTACTTATTGACGGAACCGTGACATTTGGACTTTTCCTGGATACACCGGGGAAAGTGACTTTTGATATCGGTTATACATCCTATGATCAGATGATAATCACCTTTGAAAATCCGGATTATGACTGTTATGTGATTGAGGCAGATGCGCAGAATGAAAAGGCAAATGCCGGATGCGCAATGCAGATTGTACACGAATTTCGTGGATTGATCGGCAGAAGCTATATTCCGCCAAAATGGGCTTTTGGTTTCGGACAGAGCCGCTGGGGTTATAAGAACAGCACGGATATACGGGAGATCGTTAAACAGTACAGAGAACATAATATTCCATTGGACAGCGTCTATCTGGATATTGATTATATGGATCATTTTAAGGATTTTACGATTGACGGACAGGCATTTCCTGATTTTCCCGAATTTGTCAGGGAAATGAAAAAGGAACAGATTCATCTGGTTCCGATTATTGATGCAGGGGTCAAGATTGAAAAGGGCTATCCGGTTTATGAAGAAGGAATGGCAAATGAATATTTCTGTAAAGGCGAAGACGGCAAACCGTTTACGGCAGCAGTATGGCCCGGTAAGGTGCATTTTCCGGATGTATTGAATGAGGAAGTAAGACAGTGGTTTGGAAACTGGTATAAAGTACTGCTGAATCAGGGAATTGAAGGATTCTGGAACGATATGAATGAACCTGCAATTTTTTACTCCGAACAGCATTTAAAGGAAGTTTTTGAACAGCTGGAGGATTATCGGGATAAGGAACTGGATATCTGGTCATTTTTCGAACTGAAGAATCTGATCGGCGGAATTGATAACCGTGCCGAGGATTATGCTTCTTTTTACCATAATTATGAAGGACAGAAAATCCGGCATGATCTGGTACATAATCTGTACGGGTACAACATGACAAAAGCTGCGGGTGAAGCTTTTGAAAGACTTTCTCCGGATAAGCGGGTACTGTTGTTTTCCCGTGCATCCTATATTGGAATGCACAGATATGGCGGAATATGGACCGGAGATAACCAGTCCTGGTGGTCACATATTGCACTTAGCATGAAACAGATGGCAGGACTGAATATGTGCGGATTCCTGTACAGCGGATCGGATATCGGCGGATTTGGAAGCGACTGTACACCGGATCTGCTGCTTCGCTGGCTGGAGTTTGGCATTTTCACACCGCTGATGCGAAATCATGCAGCGCTTGGGACGAGATCGCAGGAAGCTTTTTGCTTTGACCGGAAAGAGGCTGCAGATTTGATCGGACTGCGTTATATGCTGCTGCCCTATATTTACAGTGAATATATGAAGGCAGCATTAAATGATACCATGTACTTCAGACCACTTGCCTTTGACTATCCGGATAATGTACGTGCAAGGCATATTGAAGACCAGCTGTGTGTCGGGGAGAGCATTATGATCGCACCTGTCTGTGAACAGAATGCGGTAGGCAGAAACGTGTATCTGCCGGAAGAGATGAAATTATATCGCTTTCGCAGCATGACGGATTATGATACCGAAGTTCTTGCAGAGGGGGATCATTATCTGCCGGCAGCGGTGAATGAAGTTCTGATATTCATAAAACCGGAGCACATCGTTCCCATCGTGACCGGACAGATTATGAATGTGGAGGAAGAACCTTCTTTTGCCAGCCAGTGCAAGGTTCTGAGTTTTGTGCAAAAAGACAGCGCTTCCTATCGCTGGTATGATGATGACGGATATACCAGAAATTATGACATGGAAAAACGGATGAGAACCGTTACCGTAGATCATTCCGGTAAAGTTACCATTGTATAAGCTGTGATCCCGGCTTGTCTGCAGTGGATAAAAACGGTATAATAGCACCATATGCGGATAACTGTGTTAATACAGGATATGCCGATAGCAAAATACCCGAAAAAATGGGGACAAAATGATAACAGAGAAATTATATGATGCAGATGCATATGCCGGAGCGTTTTCGGCGATGGTGTTATCTTGCAATGAGATTAGTAGACAGCAGAAAAAGCAGTATGAAGTGATACTGGATCGTACACTCTTTTTCCCGGAGGAGGGCGGACAGACAGCCGATACCGGGACGCTCTCGGATATTGCGGTGGAGGATGTACAGATCCATGCGGGCGTAATCATCCATCTGCTTTCAGAACCGCTTCCCGCAGGGCAGCAGGTGCAGGGCAGAATCAACTGGGAACATCGTTTCAGTAATATGCAGCAGCACTCCGGGGAACATATTTTTTCCGGAATCGTGCATGCTTCCTATGGATATGATAATGTGGGCTTCCATCTGAGTGATTCGGTTGTAACCATGGACTATAATGGGGTACTGAGCGGAGAACAGATCAGTAAGATCGAGCAGGAAGTGAACAGGGTCATCAGCCTGAATCTGGAGATTCAGATATCCTACCCTTCTGCACAGGAGCTGATGACGCTCCAGTACCGGAGCAAAAAGGAAATCGACGGGCAGGTGCGAATCGTAACCGTGCCGGGATATGATGTCTGTGCATGCTGCGCCCCGCATGTGAAAAGAACCGGAGAAATCGGTTTATTAAAAGTGGTTGGCAGCCAGAAATATAAAAGTGGCGTACGGATCAGTATCCTATGCGGCGAAAGGGCACTGGCACTTTTTACACAAGAGCATGCAATGCTGACGGAGCTTGCAGCTTCTCTTTCAACGGCAGCGGATCAGATACCCGGGATCATACGCAAGCAGCAGAAAGATCACGCAGATCTTGCGGGGAAACTCCAGCAGGCGGGCCTGGAACTGATGCGATATCGTCTGCGTGATATTCCGCAAAATCAGGAAAATGTTATTTGGTTTACGGAAGAAACGGATGGCAGGATCCTGCGGGAGAGCGTGAATCTGTTGACAGCTGAGCACAGCGGATGGTGCGCGGTCTTTGCCGGAACAGATGCGGATGGCTACCGGTATATAATCGGGAGTGCGCAGAAAGATGCCAGAACGGCGGGAAGACTGCTGCAGGAAGAACTGGGTGCCAAAGGCGGCGGCTCAGAACGGATGATACAGGGACAGCTGCAGGAAGTATCTGCACAGAAAATTCAGGCATGCCTGAAAGACCTGTAAGGGAGTGGTAATGGGATCTTGGAGTGATTTTCGAAACGGCATAAGAGATGGAATACCGATTTGCCTCGGTTATCTGGCCGTTTCCTTTGCATTTGGAATACAGGCGTCGGAAGCCGGACTGAGTGTGCTGCAGGCGGTAACGATGTCGCTGATGAATGTCACGAGCGCGGGGCAGTTTTCCTCACTCGAGCTGATTGCACATCAGGCTACCCTGGCAGAAATGGCACTTTTGCAGTTGGTCGTCAATATGCGCTATCTGTTGATGTCCTGTGCACTCACGCAGAAACTGCAGCCGGAAGTATCAACCGGCAACCGCCTTGCGATTGCATATGGCGTGACCGATGAGATTTTCGGCGTCAGTGTACTGCATAAAGGGGAACTGCATCCGGTGTATTCCTACGGTCTGATCCTGATATCGGTATCCGGGTGGGCACTGGGAACATTTCTGGGTGCCGCGGCAGGTCAGATTATGCCGCAGCGGCTGATCAGCTGCCTGGGACTTGCTATTTACGGGATGTTCCTGGCAATTATCATTCCGCCGGCAAGAGAAAAAAGAAGTGTACTTGTGGTGGTTATTGCGGCAATGCTGCTGAGTGCGATATTTACTTGGGCGCCGTCGCTGAAGGAAATTTCATCCGGATTCCGGATTATTATTGTAACAGTCACAGTTGCGGCAGCCGCTGCTATTCTTGCGCCGGTTACGGAACAGGTGCAGCAGGAGGTACAGACGGATGCATAATGTTTATCTGTATATTCTGGTAATGGCACTTGTGACATACCTGATTCGGGCGCTTCCGCTGACACTGATCAGAAAAGAGATAAAGAGTCCTTTTATCCGATCATTTCTGTATTATGTACCATATGCTACACTGGCTGCCATGACTTTTCCGGCAATTCTTTCGGCAGCTGATCACAGACCTGCTTCTATTGCCGGATTTGCAACTGCCCTGATACTTTCATTTTACCGGAAAAGTCTTCTGATGGTTGCGGCATGTGCGTGTGCTGCGGCGTTTATAGTCGAACTTTTTTTATAAAGTCTGCGGTTGTGTAACTCTTTGCTGATGAGAAAGGATAACTGATTCAATGCATATAGGAATGGGCTATGATGTCCACCGCCTGGTGGAGAAACGAAAGCTGATAATGGGGGGCGTGGAAATCCCTTTTGAAAAAGGTCTTCTGGGACATTCAGATGCGGATGTGCTGCTGCATGCGATTATGGATGCACTGCTTGGTGCCGCGGCGCTGGGGGATATCGGAAAATTTTTTCCGGATAACGATCCTGCGTATGAAGGGGCCAATTCAGTCATGCTGCTGAAAAAAGTCGGGGAAATGCTACAGGAACAAAGATTTCTGATCGAGAATATTGATGCAACGATCATTGCGCAAATGCCTAAAATGAGGCCTTATATCGATCAGATGCGCCAGAACATCGCAGATACTTTGGAACTGGATCTTTCACAGGTAAATGTGAAGGCAACAACGGAAGAGGGACTTGGATTCACCGGAACGGGAGAAGGCATCTCTGCACAGGCAATCTGCCTGCTGACGACTCCTGCAGAAGCATACAGCAGGAATGTAACCTATCAGACAGGGGAAGAAGCTGTATCGTCTGGAAATGGCTGCGGAGGCTGCAGCGGTTGTCCCGGCGGGGGACAATAATCGGATGGTGAATAGAAAAAGCGATGGCAACTGACAGATAAAATGCAGAATATGAGGTGAAAAATGCAGATTTATAATACAAAATCCAAACAGACAGAAGAATTTCATACGCTGGAGCCTGGAAAAGTAAGAATGTATGTATGCGGACCTACTGTTTATAATCTGATTCATATCGGAAATGCGCGTCCTATGATCTTTTTTGATACGGTGCGCAGATATCTGATGTATAAGGGATTTGAAGTGAATTTTGTTTCCAATTTCACGGATGTGGATGACAAAATTATTCGCAAAGCAGTGGAAGAGGGGGTAGATTCTTCTGTGATTTCCAGCAGATATATCGCAGAATGCAGACAGGACATGGAGTCCATGAATATTCTGCCCGCAACGGTAACGCCGCTTGCCACGCAGGAAATTGACGGTATGCTGGAAATGATTCAGACACTGATCGATAAGGAATATGCATATGTGGCAGCTGATGGAACAGTATATTACAGAACGAGAAAATTTGCGCAGTATGGCAAACTGTCTCATAAGAATCTGGATGATCTGCGCACCGGGGAACGTGAGCTGAAAGTCAGCGGACAGGATCAAAAAGAGGATCCGCTGGATTTCGTACTCTGGAAACCCAAAAAAGAAGGAGAGCCCTTCTGGGAATCGGCATGGTGCAAGGGACGTCCCGGCTGGCATATTGAGTGCTCTGTCATGAGCAAAAAATATCTGGGCGAGCAGATTGACATCCATGGCGGCGGAGAAGATCTGATCTTCCCGCATCATGAAAATGAAATTGCACAGTCAGAGGCATGCAGCGGCAAGGAGTTTGCAAACTACTGGATGCATAATGCCTTCCTGAATATCAACAATCACAAAATGTCCAAATCTGCCGGTAATTTCTTTACGGTACGCGATATTATCAAGAAATACGATCCGCAGGTACTGCGTATGTTCATGTTGTCAGCACATTACAGAAGCCCGCTGAATTTCAGTGATGATCTGATGGAGGCTGCAAAAGCAGGATATGAACGGATTGTTACCTGTGTCAGCAATCTGAATTTCATGCTGGAGAAGGAACGCGCAGTCGATATGACCGCACAGGAGCAGGAACTTTTGAAACAGGCACAGGATATGCGGGCCAGATTTGAAAGTGTGATGGAGGATGACTTTAATACAGCGGATGCGATCTCTGTTATTTTTGACCTGGTACGATTTGCAAACAGTAATACGAATGAAGATTCTGCAAAGGCATTTCTGGAAGCACTCAGAAGTGAAATAATCGAACTGGCAGGCGTGTGCGGACTGATCGTTGAACGCAGGGAAGAATTGCAGGATGCTGAAATTGAACAGCTGATCGCAGATCGCCAGAAAGCAAGAAAAGACAAGGATTTTGCCCGTGCAGACGAAATTCGTATGGAACTTCTGGAAAAGGGAATTGTGCTGGAGGATACCAGAGAAGGTGTGAAATGGAAGAAGGCATGATGGATCTCCCGGAGGAAATTCGTGCACGTTTTGAACTGGATAAGGTGGATCTGCGGACCTATTCCCCGCTGGGACTGGCATTTATCGGAGACGGAATCTATGACCTGATCATCCGCACACTTGTCATGGAGAAAGGGAATCGCCCCGCCAATGAACTGAATCGCAGAAAAGTGAAATATGTGAATGCAGCTATGCAGGCAGAAATTTCAGATGTGATCCAGGACATTCTGTCAGAAGAGGAAGCGGGGATATTCCGAAGAGGGAGAAACGCCAAGTCCTATACAAGCGCCAAAAATCAATCCGTGGGAGATTATCGTAAGGCTACCGGTCTGGAAGCACTCTGCGGGTATCTGTATCTAAGTGGGAATACCGGACGCGTAATGGACCTGGTAGAGTATGGAATCAAACACAGCAGCTTTGGCAAAACGAAGCAGATTAAGTAACAGTTATTGAAATCAGATAGCAGTATGATGTGCGCACAGGCGCGGAAAGCAGAAAATGAATAACAGAGCAAACGGCAGAGAATCATCCGAAAACAGACAGCATTACAGCAAGGACAGCAAGACAAGAGAATATGGTAAAGATAAGGGACATTCCTCTTACGGAAAAGATACGGATCGGAAACCGTATGCACATAAAGGCACAGATGCTGATAAAAAGTCCTACGGTTACAAGAGCGAAGACCGCAAAGATAAGGACGGACGCGAAACAGGACGCAGAGACTATCCGGCGCGCAGGGATGACGAGCACAAGTCATACGGCTACAAGAGCGAAGACCGCAGGGATAAGGGCGAACGCGAAACAGGGCGCAGAGACTATCCGGCACGCAGGGATGACGAGCATAAGTCTTATGGCTACAAGAGCGAAGACCGCAGGGATAAGGGCGATCGCGAAACAGGGCGCAGAGACTATCCGGCGCGCAGAGATGATGCGCACAAGTCCTATGGACGCACAGATTATGCAGGTAAGAGATCTTACAGAAAAAATGACAGTGCCGGCGCAGGTGTAGCAGAGGATGTGCAGGAAGTACAGGTACAGCCGGAAGCAGAAGATCAGGAGGATGTACTTGCGGAGAATACACTGACCATAGAAGGGCGTAATGCAGTTCTGGAGGCATTTCGTTCAGGCAAGACAATTGATAAGATTTATGTGCTGGATGGATGCACGGACGGACCGGTTGCAACGATCAGAAGAGAAGCCAAGAAACAGGGCAGTATCATGAAGTTCGTAACAAGGGAGAGACTGGATCAGATTTCCGAAACCGGAAAGCATCAGGGGGTTATTGCCTGTGCTGCGGCATACGATTATTCAGAAATAGATGATATTTTTGCACTGGCAGAGAAAAAAGGCGAAGCACCGTTTATCTTTATATTGGATAATATTGAGGATCCCCATAATCTTGGCGCAATGATCCGGACAGCAAATGTCGCGGGTGCGCATGGTGTCATTATTCCCAAAAACCGTGCAGTCGGTCTTACGGCAACGGTTGCAAAGACTTCTGCGGGTGCATTGAACTATACACCGATTGTCAAGGTAACCAATATTGCCCAGACGATTGAAGAACTCAAAAAACGTGGGGTATGGTTTGCCTGTGCGGACATGACAGGTACACCAATGTATGACCTGAATCTGACAGGACCGATCGGCATGGTAATCGGAAATGAAGGCGCAGGCGTTGGCAAACTCGTACGGGAGAAATGTGATATGGTAGCATCCATACCGATGAACGGTGAGATCGAGTCACTCAATGCATCGGTTGCTGCAGGCGTGCTGGCATATGAGATTGTAAGACAGCGTCGTTTGAAGAAATAAGCGGCTGTACCGGATTTGGATTTTCTTGCAATTGTTTCCGAATCACTTCCCGTGGATGGAAGAGATTGACAGTAGAGAGCGCGTGAAAGGTTTTTTGATGTAAATCTTTCACGCGGAAGGTTTGCGGCGGAGTGCAAACCTTTATGATTACAGAGGGAAATCTGCTTGCACAGATTTCGCATCTGATACTTTCCATATATTTTCCCAAAAGATGCTCCGTCATGGAGAAAAAATGAAGAAATATTCAGATGAGAAAGATGAGGTCCTGATACAGAAATTACGGGACGGCGAAAATGATATCACCGATTTCATTATGAATAAATATAAAAATCTTGTGCGTAAAAAGGCGCAGTCCATGCGTATCCTGGGTGCTGATAAAGATGATTTGATTCAGGAAGGCATGATTGGATTGTTTAAGGCAATACGCGATTATGACTGCGGCAGAGATGCGAGTTTTTATACATTTGCAGATCTGTGTATTTCCAGACAGATGTATTCCGCTGTGGAAGCATCCCTGCGTAAAAAGCATATTCCGCTTAATTCTTATATATCTTTGTACAGCAGAATAGATGAGGAAGATACAGCTTCAGATGCAACGCTTGAGAATGCACTTGCCTCGGATAAAGAGATGAATCCGGAACAGCAGCTGATTGATCGGGAGAATGTGAGACTTCTGGAAAACGCAATTGAAAAAGATCTGAGTGCGGTGGAACGTCGAGTGTTGGGATTATATCTGACGGGAATGAGCTATACACAGATTGCAAAAGTACTGAATAAGGACGAGAAATCCACAGACAATGCGCTGCACAGAGCAAAATCAAAACTCAGGAAGTATGCACATTTACCAAAATAAGTATAAAAATTTTGGGTTGTGATTTGTGATGAACTATGTTAAAATAAGTTTGTTAAAAAAATAACACACCTATTCATTCACAACATGACCTAAAGGGAGGTACTCGCTATGTTACGTTTTACACTGCCCCGTGATCTTTATCATGGAAAGGGAGCACTGGAGGCTCTGAAAACGCTTCAGGGAAAGAAAGCAATTATCTGTGTGGGCGGAGGCTCCATGAAACGCGGAGGATTTTTGCAGAAAGCAGAAGATTATCTTAGAGAAGCAGGAATGGAAGTAAAACTATTCGAAGGGATTGAAGCGGATCCGTCTGTAGAGACTGTTATGAAAGGCGCTGCAGTTATGCAGGAATTTGAGCCTGACTGGATCGTTGCGATTGGCGGCGGTTCTCCGATTGATGCTGCAAAGGCAATGTGGATTAAATATGAATACCCGGAGACTACATTTGAAGATATGTGTAAGGTATTCGGACTTCCCAAGCTGCGTAAGAAAGCACATTTCTGTGCTATTTCTTCTACATCGGGGACGGCAACGGAAGTGACAGCATTTTCTATTATCACGGATTATCATAAGGGAATAAAATATCCGATTGCTGATTTTGAGATTACACCGGATGTAGCAATTGTAGATCCTGAACTGGCAGAGACCATGCCGCAGAAGCTGGTCGCACATACCGGTATGGACGCAATGACACATGCAATTGAAGCATACGTATCAACTGCACACGTAGAATATACAGATGCACTTGCACTTCATGCAATCAAAATGATCGAGGTTGATCTGGTAAAATCCTATCAGGGAGATATGGCTGCAAGAGATTCCATGCATGATGCGCAGTGTCTTGCAGGAATGGCATTTTCCAATGCACTTCTTGGAATTGTTCATTCCATGGCACATAAAACTGGTGCTGCATTCCAGAATGGTCATATCATTCACGGTGCTGCCAATGCAATGTATCTGCCAAAGGTTATCCGGTTTAATGCAAAAGATCCTGCAGCAGCAAAGAGATATGCATATATTGCTGATTTTATGGGACTTGGCGGAAATACAGAGGAAGAAAAAATCGATCTGCTCATTCAGGCACTTCGCAGCATGAATGATGATCTGAATATTCCGCACTGCATTCAGAATTACGGTGAAGGCGGACTTCCGGCAGAAACAGGTATCGTTCCGGAAGAAGAGTTCCTTTCCAAATTACATGATATTGCAGCAAATGCACTGCTTGATGCCTGCACGGGTTCCAATCCCCGCCAGCCCAGTCAGGAAGAGATGGAAAAATTGCTTAAATGCTGCTATTATGATACAGAAGTTGATTTTTGACAAAAACATTTTTCAGGCAGATGTCAGACCGGTGAAAAAGTATTACGGAAGAATCCTGTTTAAAAATTTCACTTGCACCGCCTCGAAATGTGTGCTACAATAACAAAGCTGTCTGTGAGAGAGACTTATTTCAGATGGCCGAAACTATTGTGAAAAATTGAGATTATTTGACTATAGAGAGGTGAGAAAAATGAAGCAGGATTTACATCCAGAATATTATCAGGCAAATGTTACATGCAACTGCGGTAATACTTTCGTAGTTGGTTCTACAAAACCGGAAATTCACGTTGAAATCTGTTCAAAGTGCCATCCGTTTTACACAGGTCAGCAGAAAGCAATTTCAGCTCGTGGACGTATTGATAAGTTCAACAGAAAATACGGCATGGAGAACAATTAATCTGATTGCATGAAATGAGGTTGGGGCATATGCCTCAACCTCTATTTTGTTATTTATTTCATAGGAAATAGTGTCCTATGAAATAAATAACGCTCCGCTTTGGATCGCACTCCGGCGGAAAGAAATATGTCGTTTACACGACCTGCCGGAGGCGGAGCATCTCACAAGTGAGATGCTTTCTTATAAACGAATCACACAGATGCTGTATGGAAGAGGATTGACATGAAGAAAAAAAAGATCGCTCATTATTCTGGAATTGGCGGACAGGCAGTGCTGGAAGGTGTTATGATGCGGAATAAAGATATGTATTCCGTTGCAGTCAGAAAGCCAAATGGTGAAATCGCAGTTGAGATAGATGAATATCACGGAATTGCTTCAGGGAGTAAATTGATGCGTATTCCGTTTGTACGTGGCATATTTGTGTTTATTGATTCACTTGCAATCGGAATGAAGGCGCTTAATTATTCTTCTTCTTTTTATGAAGAGGAAGAGCAGGCACCATCAAAGGCAGACAAATTTCTGGATAAGATTTCCGGTGGGCATGCAGACAAGCTTGTGGAAGTGATTACAATGATTATATCTTTTGCGCTTGCAATCGGTATTTTTGTTCTTCTGCCATATTTTATTGCTGATTTCCTGACTGCCTATGTCAGAAATGCATCGCTTCTGTCTTTATTGGAAGGAATCGTTCGTATTCTGATCTTTATTGGTTACATTCTTCTGATCTCACGGATGAAAGATATTAATAGACTGTTCCGGTATCATGGGGCAGAGCATAAATGTATCAATTGTATCGAGAAGGGAAGACCGCTTACTGTTAAGAATGCGATGCGCAGTTCAAGACTTCACAAGCGCTGTGGTAGCAGCTTTATTTTGTTTGTTATGTTTGTCAGCATCGTTCTGTTTTTCTTTATCAGAGTGGATTCGCTTCCGATGCGATTGTTATTGCGAATATTGCTGATTCCGGTGATATCTGGAATTTCATATGAAATAATCAGACTGGCAGGCAGGAGTGATAATCTAATCGTAAATGCGATTTCAGCACCGGGATTATGGCTTCAGAGACTTACGACCAAAGAACCGGATGAGAGTATGATCGAGGTCGGGATAAAAGCTGTTGAAGCAGTTTTTGACTGGAAGGCTTACCTGAAGGATTCTTTTGGATATGAAATTGATGATTCCTGGATGGATGAAGATACAGAATCTGAAGAAGATATGGAAGATTCTGATATCAGTGATATTCTGAACGCAGCAGAGGCAGAACCCGAGGATGAAAACATATAAACAGCTGTATGAATATGGAAAAGCGGAACTGTCAGAAGCAGGGATTGCGGAAGCACAGTTAGATGCCAGATTGTTGTTGGAATATGTATGCGGCACGGATCATAATACACTTCTGGTGCATGGTGAGAGAGAAGTGGAAGAACCGAAATCAGCAGCATATTGTGATTTGATCCTGCAGAGGAAAGCACATATTCCGCTTGCTTATATTACAGGAACACAGGAATTCATGGGGTTGGCATTTACAGTAAATGAACAGGTGCTGATTCCCAATCAGGATACGGAAACGCTTGTGGAAGAAGCAATGCGGCTGATGCATGACGGTATGCGGGTGCTTGATCTGTGTACAGGTTCCGGCTGCATTGCACTGAGTCTCTTGCATTATACAAATGATACTGTTGCAGTCGCAACGGATATTTCAGAGGCAGCACTGGCAGTGGCGGTTCAGAATGCAGAGCAGCTTAATCTGGCGCAAAGAATCTCTTTTGCAGAAACAGATCTTTTTCCGGAGCAAAAAGAAAAATTCGATTTGATTGTCTCTAATCCACCGTATATTCCGACAGGAGTTATACAAACACTGGCTCCGGAAGTAAGAGATCATGAACCAAGACTGGCACTTGACGGAACAGAGGATGGTCTGTCCTTCTATAGAAGAATCATTCAGACCGCTCCTGCATGGCTTTATGAAAGTGGCTGGCTGATATTGGAAATCGGATATGATCAGGGAGAAACGGTTTCGGAACTGATGCGGGAAAATGGATTTCGGGATATAGAGGTGATCAGGGATCTTGGCGGAAAGGATCGCGTTGTTACCGGATGCTGCTACTGATTACTTATTTAAATGGAAGGATTTAAGGTATGTTTGATAAACTGGAGGATCTGATCAGACGATTTGAGGACATCACGAGGGAATTGAATGAACCTTCCGTAACGGCAGACCAGGATCGTTTCAGGATGCTGATGAAGGAACAAAGTGATCTGGTTCCATTGGTAGAATGCTATACTGCTTACAAAAAATGCAAGGAAACCATTGATGAAAGTATAGCCATGCTGGAAGAAGAATCCGACAGCGAGATGCGGGAGATGCTTAAGGAAGAGCTTTCTGAAGCAAAAAATCATGTGCCGGAACTGGAGCAGCAGTTAAAACTGCTGTTGTTGCCCAAAGATCCCAATGATGACAAAAATGTTATTGTTGAAATCCGTGCAGGTGTGGGTGGTGATGAAGCAGCTCTTTTTGCAGCAGATCTGTATCGTATGTATGTAATGTACGCTGAACGTCAGGGATGGCGTGTTGAGACGATGAATATAGAAGATATCGGTATCGGCGGGATGAAGACGGTCAGCTTTATGATCAATGGTCAGGGTGCCTATTCCAGATTGAAGTATGAAAGCGGTGTGCACCGGGTGCAGCGTGTGCCTGCAACCGAGTCCGGCGGCAGAATTCATACCTCTACAGCAACTGTGGCGATTATGCCTGAAGTTGAGGATGTGGAAGTGAATCTTGATATGAATGATATCAAATTTGATGTCTTCCGTGCATCCGGTAACGGCGGGCAATGTGTCAATACAACGGATTCTGCAGTCAGACTGACCCATTTCCCTACCGGAATCGTCATTTCCTGTCAGGATGAAAAGAGCCAGATCAAGAACAAAGCAAAAGCGATAAAGGTCTTACGGGCCAAACTGTATGAGCTGGAACAGGAAAAGCAGCATAACAGCGAAGCGGAGCTGCGACGCAGCCAGATTGGAACGGGGGATCGTTCCGAGAAAATACGTACCTACAATTTCCCGCAGGGGCGGGTAACAGACCACAGAATCAAACTGACACTTTACAAAATTGATCAGGTGATGAATGGAAATCTGGATGAACTGATTGACAGTCTGACCGCAGCCGATCAGGCAGCAAAACTGATTCGGATGAATGAGAACTGATCAGGTGAACTTTATAGGGTATAGCAGACAGGAGACAGAATGAAAATTTTACTTTTGTGTTTGAATGCCTTTGAAACAATGGAATGCAGTCCTTTCATTGATGTGATGGGTTGGGCCAGATCAGATTATGACTGTGACATACAGGTTGTAATAGGCGGCTATACGCCGAAGATTGTGAGTACTTTTGGGGTATCTGTTACGGCGGATGTTTTAATGGATGAACTGGATGCAGATGATTATGATGCACTTGCCATTCCCGGGGGATTTGAGGAGTACGGGTTTTATCTGGAAGCATATCAGGAACAGACACTAAACCTGATCCGGGAATTTGACCGCAAACATAAACCGATTGCTTCTGTTTGTGTGGCAGCTTTGCCGCTTGCTAAAAGTGGTATATTGCAGAACCGGAAAGCAACCACTTATCATTTGCGTGGAGGATACCGACGCAGCGAACTGGAAAAAATGGGTGCGGTACTGGGAAATGAGTGGCTTGAAGTGGATGATAATATTATTACCTCTTCCTGTCCCAGAACGGCTCCGGATGTGGCATTTAAGTTACTCGGAATATTGACGTCAGAAGAAAAAGCGATGCAGGTAAGACAGGCAATGGGATATTGACAGAATCTTTTTTGCGGAGGGATGGGCATGAAGAAAATTCTGGTAGTGGTAGATATGCAGAATGATTTTATTGACGGAACACTCGGAACCAAAGAGGCGCAGCAGATTGTACCGCTTGTTGTGAGTAAGATTCACAGTTATCCGCAGGACTGTATTTACGCGACAAGGGATACGCATCCGGAAAATTATCTGGAAACGCAGGAAGGCAGGAATCTGCCTGTACTGCATTGCATAGAAGGTACAAGGGGATGGGAGATCCGGAAAGAAATCGCGGATGCAATGCCGGGAGCAGAGATTATTAATAAACCGACTTTTGGCTCTGTTATTCTGGCACAGGAACTGATGGAAAGAAATGAGCGGGAACCGATTGCAGTAGAATTTGTCGGACTTTGCACCGATATCTGTGTAGTTTCAAACGCATTATTAATTAAGGCTTTATTACCGGAAGTTGTTGTAACAGTAGATCCGAAGTGCTGTGCCGGTGTTACGCCGCAGAGTCACAAGGCAGCACTTGCCACGATGCGTGCATGCCAAATTCAGATTTAGGCAGATATCGTATCATTAAAATGCAGAAGGTTATCTGATTCAACTAACGATGCGGGAGGCTGTTTTACGCTTTTTTGCACACATCCAAATATTCATGTTATACTGTTTTTTATCAGACATATATGTTGCATTTATAAATGCAGATAGGAGCCATGATGAATGATGAGCTGAAACAGGAGTTATGCAGCTGGGGAGTTGACTGGCCGGATGTGTCCGCAAGATTTATGGGAAATGATGATCTGGTAATTAAATTTATGCTGAAATTTGCAGATGATCACAGCATGGAAGAATTGACGGCAGCACTTGCGGGAGAGGATGCAGAGAATGCATTTAAAGCGATTCATACACTGAAAGGTGTTACCGGAAATCTGGGTATGAACGCAATTCATGAGGATGTATATGCACTGACAGAGATTCTGAGAGCGGGATCACTGAATGGGGCAAAAGAAAAATACGATCGCATTAAGATAAAATATGATGAGCTGATAAAAATATTAAAAAAATATCAGTGATTTTTCCAAATGATTATGCTTTGAATAAACTGGCCGAAAAAGTAGTGATATGCTGCTTTCTCGGTCGGTTTTTCCTTTTTCCGGAAATTGTTTGTAATTCAATCTTACAGTTCCTCAAAAGCAATTTCATTCTGGGACAAAAAGCTGCGAATATATCTGTCCCAGATTTGTTCGTAGGATTTATCCAGGATAAAGGTACGGATCGCAGTGCCAGTTGTAAGTGAAACACTGCCCTCCGAAAAGCGTATGCTAAGAACATAGGCTGCAATCTGGTCAGGAGAAAGAACAGATGAATCCTGTTCCAGAAGTGCGGCAACTGTTTCTTCTTTGCAGTGCAGGACAAATTTGAAACTGACAGGGGTATGCTTACCACGAATCAGAGACAGGCAGACATTTCGCATATCACTCCAGATGGAAAGCGGGTATGGATGCTGATCAGATTCTTCCGGTCCATAGAAGCTCTTTTGTACATGACCATCAATGGAGAAGATATTGTAGGTCTGTATCATGGCTTCTTCCAGGAGGAATGCGTCAAAACAGGTTGTGTTGAGAAGCTTATTCATAAAATCTTTTGTATGTACTATTTTCAGTTCGATCATTTTTAATCTTTCACTTTTTTGATTGCTTGATCAATGTTATAATCAAAATATTATAACATGTTTTTTTTAGACTGTGTGAAAATCACAGGAAGATCTTTTTTTGAAGAATTGTTGGGTGAATAGGGATCAGAATAAGATTTGATATTATTTGTTCTAACTTTACGAACGATGTGAACAGTGCTATCATGTTATGTAGTATACGAAACTATGTGCTGAATAATTATACAATTAGAATGAAATCCCGGAGGAAATATGAGTTATAAAATTGTTGTGGACAGTTGCTGTGATTTACCGGAAAAATACAGAAAGGATCCACGTTTTGAGATAGTGCCGCTTGGACTTGAAGTTGGAGATTACCATATCATGGATGACGAGAATTTCAATCAGAAGGAATTTCTGGAAAAGGTAGCCGCCAGTGATCAGTGTCCCAAATCAGCATGCCCGTCTCCGGATCGCTACATGAGAGCCTATACAACGGATGCAGAGGATGTTTATGCTGTTACGCTTTCCTCTCATTTGAGTGGGAGCTATAATAGTGCTATTTTGGGAAAAGAAATTTATCATGAAGAACTTGGTGATAAAAATATATATGTAGCGGATTCTCTTTCTGCCTGCTGCGGAGAAACCCAGATTGCTTTAAAGGCTATGGAACTTGCAGAGAGCGGACTTACTTTTGATGAGGTAGTTCCAATACTTGAGGCATATCGGGATAAGATGAATACGTATTTTGTTCTGGACAATCTGGATACACTTCGTAAGAATGGAAGACTTTCCGGGATGAAAGCTTTTGTCGCTTCTACGCTTAATATTAAGCCTATCTGCGCGGGCAACCATGGAGATATTGTACAGCGGGGACAGGGTGTCGGGATCAAAAAAGCATTGATCAAGATGACGGATCTGGTTATCAGAGAAACGGAACATCCGGAAGAAAAACGGCTGATGATCAGTCATTGCAATTGCTTTGAACGTGCAATGGTGGTAAAAGACATGATTATGGCAAAAGCTTCATTTCAGGATGTGATTGTGGTTGATACTGCAGGCGTAGCAACAATGTATGCAAATGATGGCGGGATCGTTGTGACCTGCTGACAAAATGGAGAAGCTCTTCGGGTGAACAGATGCAAAATGCATCATTTTGTTACCCGGAGAGCTTCTTTTACATTACTCCAAAATGTGGGACTGACATAAAATTTCTGACCGTCATCCATGATGACACGCATAAGAGATCTGCTGATCATATGGTGGATATTGATGATTGAATGGTCCGTGATGGGAATGAAACTGTAAAAATCTACAAGCTGTTCATAGAAATTGGCAGCATCACTCAGAATATGAACGTTGCGATGATCTGTCAGTGTAACGGATAGAAGTCCTTTTTGAAGTGTTGTTGCATATAATATTTCATCACAGTGTGCATAAATTGTTTGGCTTTCACCGCGCAGCTCAACCATAGGTTCTGAA
This sequence comes from Butyrivibrio sp., assembly GCA_017996845.1. Next base: position 21,731 of record JAGOGF010000008.1, on the reverse strand, counting down.
TGGATCCGTTTTTTTTCACAGACGATGAGCATATCACTTAGTTCTGCGGCAAGGATGGGTTTGTGCATGTAGAGAAAAGAATCGTGAGAAGAACCGGAAAGCGTTTCATAATCCCATACAGAAGAGCACAGAACAATGCAGCATACAATTCCGTCTGCACGAAGTTTGAGCGCGATATCCAGCCCATTCTGTGAACCGTTTACGATATCCAGAAAGATGACATCATACATTTGCGGATATTGCATAAGAGAAGGAATATTTCCGTACAGATCAACGTAATAGCCTTCATGACCGTTCTTTTTCTGCTGGTTGGATGCTCTTGCAAGCAGACGTTCCATTTGCTTGCGATCAGCGATGTTGTCGTCACATACTGCAATATGCATAATCAAATAACTCCTTGTACTTACATAAATCGAAAATCAATTGGCGCCTGCCATAACAGGAATAATGTAAGAATCTGTAAAATGAGAATCGCAGGCATTCCATATACAAAATACCAGTGGCGCGTTTTGTGGCGGAAAGTATACATACCCAGGATAGAACCAATGCTACCGCCAATCACCGCAACCACGAAAAGAGTGCCTTCCGGAATACGGAAGGCACCGACTTTTGCTTTATGCTTGTCAATGCCCATCAGAGCAAACCCGATAACATTGACTACAATTACATAAACCGTCAGAAAAATAATCGAATTCATAATGCTCTCAACTTAGTTTTATTTTTTGATATCGGCTTTTGCTGTGGCAGATTCAATTTCCTGCATTTTCATGGCGCGAACTTTGCAGGAAAGTCCAAACAGATTGATAAATCCTTCTGCATCATGATGGTCATACAGATCACCTGTTTTGAAGGAAGCAATGCTTTCATTATAAAGAGAATAAGGAGAGGTTGTTCCGGCTTTGATGATATTGCCTTTGTAAAGGTTAAAGGTAACTTCACCGGTCACATTCTTCTGCGTAGACTCAATAAATGCCTGCTCTGCTTCACGCAGCGGAGTAAACCATTTTCCTTCGTAAACGATGTCAGCATATTTATTGCCCATATCTTTTTTCATTGTATACGTATCGCGGTCCAAAATCAACTCCTCAAGTTGCTGATGCGCAGCATAGAGAATTGTTCCGCCGGGAGTTTCATATACGCCGCGGCTCTTCATACCAACTACACGGTTTTCAACAATATCAACAATGCCGATACCGTTTTCGCCACCCAGTTTGTTCAGCGTACGGATAATGTCAGATACTTTCATTGCTTTTCCGTTTACGGTTTTGGGAACACCGTTTTCAAAAGTCATAGTAACGCTTGTGGCCTGATCCGGTGCATCCTGCGGGGTTACACCCAGTACAAGCAGATGCTTGAAATTGGGCTCTTTGGAAGGGTCTTCGAGTTCCAGACCCTCATGAGAGATATGCCAGAGGTTACGGTCCCGGCTGTAGCTGTTATCTGCAGAAAAAGGAAGATCAATACCATGCTGATGGCAATATTCAATTTCGGATTCACGGGAATCCAGTGTCCACTTTGCATTTCTCCATGCAGCGATGATCTTCAGATCAGGGGCAAGTGCTTTGATGCCAAGTTCAAAACGAATCTGGTCGTTTCCTTTTCCGGTTGCACCGTGACAAATAGCGGTAGCACCTTCTTTTCTGGCGATTTCGACAAGCTTCTTGGCAATTAAAGGCCGTGCCATTGAAGTGCCAAGCAGATACTGATTTTCATATACGGCATGCGCCATTACACAGGGAACAACGTATTCATCACAAAATTCATCAATGACATCCAGGATATAGAGTTTGGAAGCACCACAGGATTTGGCTCTTTCTTCCAGCCCATCCAGTTCTTCTTCCTGTCCGCAGTCGATACAGACGCAGATTACTTCATAATTAAAGTTCTCTTTCAACCAGGGGATGATACAGGTAGTATCGAGTCCCCCTGAATATGCCAGAATTACCTTTTCTTTTGTTTCAGTCATTTTTTGCCTCCGTCCATACCGGCCTGTTCATACCGGTATCAGTTTTAATTAGAATGTGGTATTAAAGGTGCTCTTTTCTATGTTGTTTAATATACATCAGCAGGCAGGATAATGCAAGACTAAAATGTATAAATATATAATTTATTTGGAAATAAATGCATAAATATAAAATTTATACTTGCATAATGCCAGTACTGGCCGTATACTTATGCAATACAAAAACCAATGAAAGAGAAGTGGATGCGATGGTAAAAGTAGGAATTATTGGTGCAACAGGATATGCAGGAGCAGAACTGGTAAGACTTCTGACACAACATAAACAGGCTGAGATTCTATGGTATGGATCAAAAAGTTATATTGATCAGCGCTATGCGGATATATATAGGAACATGTTTCAGATTGTAGATGCAAAATGCATGGATGATAATATGGAAGCGCTTGCAGAGGCAGTAGATGTTATATTTACTGCAACACCGCAGGGATTTTGTGCATCACTTCTAAATGAAAAGATTCTTTCAAAAGTGAAAATTATTGATCTGAGTGCGGACTTCAGATTAAAAGATGTAAGTGTCTATGAAAAATGGTATGGAATCACACATCCATCACCCGAATATATTAAGGAAGCAGTATACGGATTATGTGAGATTAACAGAAGTGAAATTCGAAATGCCAGAATCATCGCCAATCCCGGATGTTATACGACCTGTTCGATTCTGACAGCTTATCCGCTGGTAAAGGAAGGACTGATTGATCCGGATACACTTATCGTGGATGCTCTGAGCGGGGTATCGGGAGCAGGGAGAGGTGCCAAGACAGACAATTTGTTCTGTGAAGTAAATGAAAGTTGTAAGCCATATGGCGTAACAACACACAGGCATACTCCTGAAATTGAAGAACAGCTGGGTTATGCGGCAGGTAAAGAAATCCAGATCAGCTTTACCCCACATCTGGTGCCAATGAACAGAGGCATACTGGCAACGGAATATGCTTCCCTAAGTAAAGTAAACGGCAGACTTCCGGATGAAGATCAAATCAGAAAAGCATATGAGAAATATTATGGAAAAGAGAAATTCATTCGCTTGCTGGAGCATAACGTCTGTCCGGAAACCAAATGGGTGGAAACAAGCAATTATGCAGATATTGGTTTTAGAATTGATGAAAGAACCGGAAGAATTATCATGATGGGCGCGATTGATAATCTGGTTAAGGGCGCTGCAGGACAGGCAGTGCAGAATATGAATATATTATTTGGTCTGGATGAGGCACAGGGGCTGGAACTGGTTCCCTGTTTCCCATAAAAAATAAAAGCAGAGGTATTACAATGGTCAGAGCAATGTCGATAGCGGATTACGAAGAAGTATATGATTTGTGGATGTCTATTCAGGGATTTGGAATTCGCAGTATGGATGACTCAAAAGAAGGCATCGAACTGTTTCTGAAGAGAAATCCGACAACAAGCGTCGTTGATGTGGAAAACGGCAGGATTGCGGGAGCTGTTCTATGCGGACATGACGGCAGGCGTGGTTGCCTTTATCATGTCTGTGTCAGCCAGAAATACAGGAGACAGGGTATCGGTAAAAAAATGGTTGCATTTTGTCTGGAAGCACTCCGGAAAGAGCAGATCAGCAAAGTATGTCTGAATGCCTTTGTGACCAATCAGGTGGGAAATGCTTTCTGGCAGAAGACCGGATGGAGTGATCGCACGGATTTAAATTATTATGATTTGAGCCTGGATGAAAAAAATATTACCGTATTTAATCAATGAAAAAATAATTTGGAGGAATTGTTGATGAAGATGACAACGGGTGGCGTGACAAGTGCAACAGGATTTATGGCAGCAGGGTATGGTGCGGGAATCAAGTATCAGGGAAGAAAAGACATGGCCATGATATACAGCAGTATGCCCTGCAGTGTGGCGGGCGTGTTCACCAGTAATGTCGTAAAGGCTGCTCCTGTGTTGTGGGATCAGAAGATTGTACAGGAATCCGCGCCGGTTTATGCAGTGGTTATCAACTCCGGGATAGCAAATGCCTGTACCGGCAGGGATGGGTATGAAATCTGCAAAAAAACGGCAGAAGAGACAGGAAAAGTGCTGGGTGTACCAGAAAATGGTGTCCTGATCGGTTCGACCGGGGTAATCGGAATGCAGATTCCCTTTGATAAAATTGTCAATGGCATCGATCAATTGAAAACGGCACTTTCCGCGAATCAGGATGCAGGAACCCAGGCCGCGGAAGCAATCATGACAACAGATACACATTCCAAACAGCTCTTGGTGACCTTTACCCTGGATGGAAAAGAATGTCACATCGGTGCAATGGCGAAAGGTTCCGGTATGATCCATCCCAATATGTGTACCATGTTATGCTTTGTAACAACGGATGTGTCTATTTCACAGCAGCTTCTGCAGAAGGCACTTAGCAGGGTTGTGACGGATACTTTCAATATGATCTCTGTGGATGGGGATATGTCAACAAATGATTCGCTTATGATTCTGGCAAACGGATGTGCGCATAATACGGAAATCACACAGGAAAATACTGATTATGAAATATTTTTTACCGCGCTCGAAATGCTTTGTACCGAGATGGCCAAGATGCTGGCAGGTGATGGAGAAGGTGCAACTGCACTGTTTGAAGCGCATGTGACACATGCCGATACCAAGCACAATGCCAGGGTTCTGAGTAAATCGGTTATCTGTTCCAATCTGACCAAAGCTGCAATATACGGACATGATGCCAACTGGGGCAGAATCCTGTGCGCACTTGGCTATTCAGGGGTAATGTTCGATCCGGATAAAGTTGATTTGTATATTCAAAGTGCTGCAGGAAAGCTGCTTTTGTATCATGACGGACAACAGGCGGATTACAGTGAAAAAACAGCGTCCGATATTTTATCACAGTCTTGTGTTACCGCACTTGTGGATATGCATATGGGAGAGGAAGAAGCAACTGCGTGGGGATGCGATCTGACATATGAATATGTGAAGATTAACGCAGACTACAGAAGCTGATACGTTTGACAACGAATCCGAAAAGGCAGGAAAAGGGGACTGAAATGGATAAAGATATGCAGAACGGTTTGAAAAAAGCGGAGATTCTGATTGAAGCACTTCCTTATATTCAGAAATTCAATCGGAAGATCATAGTCGTCAAATATGGCGGAAGTGCCATGAACAATGAAGAATTGCAAAAAAATGTTATTCAGGATGTAACGCTTCTCAAACTGGTAGGTTTTAAACCGATTATTGTACACGGCGGCGGGAAAGCAATCAGCAAGTGGGTTGGGAAAGTAGGCAAACAGGCTGAGTTTGTAAACGGACTTCGGGTAACGGATGAAGAAACAATGGAAATTGCAGAGATGGTACTCGGCAGAATCAATAAGCGGCTGGTAACAATGGTGGAATCGCTTGGGGTAAAGGCGGTGGGAATCAGCGGCAAGGATTCGGGACTTCTGCACGTACATAAGAAATATTTAGATGGGCAGGATATCGGATATGTCGGTGAGGTTGATACCGTAAATCCAAAGGTTCTGTTTGATCTGCTGGACAATGATTATCTTCCGATTGTTGCACCGATCGGTCTGGATGATGGATTTGATACCTATAATGTAAATGCGGATGATGCGGCATGTGCAATTGCAAAAGCGGTAAGTGCCGAGAAACTGGCATTTCTGACAGATATTGAGGGGGTATACGAAGATATTCATGATCCTGCTACCTTCATTTCTCGCCTGACCTGTACGAAAGCAGATCAATTAATGGAAGCCGGAAACATCGGGGGCGGCATGCTTCCGAAACTCAACAACTGCGTCTCTGCAGTAAGGGAAGGTGTTCACAGAGTTCATATTCTGGATGGCCGTATTCCGCATTGCCTGCTCCTGGAAATCTTTACCAATAAAGGTGTCGGAACGGTATTTTTGAATGACGAAGATGAGCTTGCTGAAAAAGAATGAATCAATCAGAGAAAAGTGTCTCGGAAGCGAAAGGGCAGAATGTTATGGAAGATCAGATGCAGAAATATATTGATGAAGCGGAACAGGATCTGCTTCATACCTATAATCGATATCAGGTGGTTCTTGACCATGGGGATGGTGTTTACCTGTATGATATAAACGGCAAAAAATATCTTGATTTTGTGGCAGGAATCGCGGTTTTTGCACTGGGATACGCTAATGAAGCATATAATAATGCACTGAAGGATCAGATTGATAAGCTCATCCATACTTCAAATTATTACTATAATGTTCCGGCAATTGAAGCAGCACGCAAGCTGAAAAAAGTAAGCGGAATGGATCGGGTCTTTTTTACCAACAGTGGTGCAGAAGCGATTGAAGGTGCGATCAAGGCAGCAAGGAAATATGCATTTCTCAAGGATGGCAGAACGGATCATGAGATAATCGCATTGAATCATTCTTTTCATGGACGGACATTTGGCGCGCTTTCTGTAACGGGAAATCCCAAATACAGAGAACCGTTTGAGCCGATGATCGGAAACATCCGTTTTGCACAAATGAATGATTTTGAAAGTATTCTCGCAAATGTAAATGATAAAACATGCGCGATCATTATGGAAACAGTGCAGGGGGAAGGCGGGATTTTTCCCGCAACAGAAGATTTTCTCAGAAAGATAAGAGCGCTTTGTGATGAAAAAGATATTCTGCTGATTCTGGATGAGGTACAGTGCGGAATGGGACGAACCGGATACATGTTTGCCTGGCAGAAGTACGGGGTACAGCCCGATATTATGGCATGTGCCAAGGGACTTGGATGCGGCGTTCCGGTGGGAGCATTTCTGCTGAATGAAAAAACAGGAGCCGCTTCTCTTGTCGCAGGTGATCACGGAACGACCTATGGGGGAAACCCTCTTGCAACGGCAGCTGTGAACAAAGTTCTTGATTTATTCGAAAGTGACCATATAATAGAGAATGTGAATGATGTGGCTCCCTATCTCGAAGAGAGACTGGACGAGCTGGTAATGCGTTATGACTTTATTGTGACCAGACGTGGGGCTGGACTGATGCAGGGACTGGTATTTAACAGACCTGTCGGGGAATATATCCAGAAGGCACTCGAAAGAGGGCTGATCCTGATCAATGCAGGATCTTATATTATTCGTTTTGTGCCTCCGCTGATCATATCCAGACAGGATGTAGATGCAATGATTCAGATTCTCGAGAACTGTCTGCAGTGATCTGCTGCATTTTCTGAAAATATACGCATGCCCAGAGCAAGACAACCGGAGGATAAATGAAACTGAAGATCAGACTGCTGTCAGTGTTGCTGATGGCATGCGTTGTTTTAATTACAATATATTATGGAATGTCCGGACAGACAATGTCTGCACCCGGGCAGAATTCTGTCTTTTCAGCAAAAAAGACGACAGTACGGATATGGTATGATGACGATTTGATGACAGATTATCTTAAAAGTGAGGCAGTTGCGTATAATGATTCGCATCTGAGAATTCGTGTTGAGCCTGTTTTGGTATCCGGACTCGAATATCTGGAAGCAATTAACAAGGCATCTGTGGCGGGAAAGAATTTTCCGGATCTTTTCATTATTACAAATGATTCGCTTGAAAAAGCTTATTTGGCAGGACTTGCAACCGATATTGACGGGTTGGGAGATACCTACCCGGCTGCGGCAATATCGGCTGTTACCTATCAGGATAAAAGTGTTGCATATCCCTACTATTTTGAAACGAGTTCCCTTTTATATAATAAAACCGATCTGGAAGAATGTGCAAAAGCTTCGATTGAAGCACAGCAGGATGCAGCTGCCGGCGAAGCTGCCATGGCGGGACTTTCAGATAGCACAGATGCAGAATCAGATGATGCTGCATCCGCAGTCAGCTATGATATAAAACAGGCAGATATTGACCGGACGGTTCAGAAAATGCTCCCCTCTACCATATCCGATATTATGACTTTTGCAGAGAACTATAATGCACCTGATGAAGTGGAAGCCGTGTTCAAATGGGATGTATCGGATATTTTCTATAATTATTTTTTTGTAGGCAATTACATGAACCTGGGCGGAAGTGCAGGGGATGATCCCAAGAAGATCAATCTGTATAATGAGGATGCCATCAGCTGTATGAATATCTATCAGCAGTTGAATCAGTTTTTTGCGATTGACTCGGATGCAGTAGATTATGACAGTATCATGCAGGATTTTATTAATGGAAAGATTGTATTTACGGTTGCAACAACAGATGCACTTTCAAAGATAAAGGCTGCACAGAAAAATGGAACCTGTAAATATGATTTTGGTGTTACCACAATGCCTGCGTTAAACAGCCATTACAAAACAAGAACCATGTCCATTACGGATTGTATCGCGATAAATGGCTATTCGGGGCATCAGAAGGAAGCTGCTTCCGTAGCACAGTATCTGTGTTCCAGGACAGATGATGATATGTTTGAAATGACAGGCAGGATTCCGGCAAGATACGGAGTTTCACATTCAGATTCCAATATTGATGCTTTTCTGGATGTTTATGCACAATCTGTTCCGATGCCTAAAATGGTTGGGACGAGCAATTTCTGGGTACAGATGGAGATTGCATTTACAAAGATATGGAATGGCGCAGATACAAATGAGACATTGCACAATCTTTCTCAGCAGATTATGACACAGGTAACCGGAAAAACCTATGAAGAGAAAAAACTGCCGGATCCACCGCAGGTTTCTTTGACGGATGATAATGGATATATTGATGACGGAATGAACAACTGATTGCGTTGAACGGGCAATTTTTGCGTAAATTTGACAAATATTACAAAAAGCTTGCGATACCATATCTTTTCATATAGAATGAAAATGCATAGGCGGGGTTCTCCTGATATAAGGGAGAAACTATGTACAATAATTGTTTGAAAGAAAATCGAAAATGCAATATGGTATGTTGCACTGCTGCGATTGCTGTGGTTTTGATGTTGATGCTTTCGGGGTGCAGCCCCAAAGGCGATACCATTGTTCTAAAGCCTGTAGATGAGGCGTCAGCGGGCACTACAACCGGCTTAACGAATATTCCGGAGACAGAAAAAACGACGGAAACGATTTCTTCGGATAACAGTGGATCAGTGTATACGCAGACGGCAACCATTTATGTATATGTGTGCGGAGAGGTAAAACAGGAGGGGGTATATGAACTTCCTGCAGGAAGCCGTGTATTTGATGCTATAGATGCCGCAGGCGGATTCGGGAGCGAGGCAGATACTTCCTATGTTAATCAGGCAGCTCTGATTGCAGATGGAATCAGAATCAGAATACCTGAAAAAGCTGAGACCGGACAACAAAATGATCAAACCCAGGAACCGGTTATTTCTGTGGGAATTACGCCGGAGGATGAACAGAATACAGATTCGGCACAAAATGGTCTGATTAATATCAATACAGCCGATGAAGCAGGTTTATGTGATATTCCTGGAATTGGATCAGGGCGTGCAAAAGATATCATTAAATACCGTACAGAACATGGCAAATTTAAAAGTGTAGAAGAAATTATGCAGGTAACCGGTATCAAGGAAAAACTATTTGCTAAAATTAAGGACGCAATAACAGTCTGATTGTATATGGAACGGGGACGGATATGGCAAAAAGAGCATTGGTTGTTGATGATGAAAAAATGATCGTAAAGGGCATCCGATACAGTCTGGAGCAGGACGGGATCGAAGTTGACTGCGCATATGACGGTGAGGAGGCGCTTGAATCGGCACAAAAGAATAAATATGATATTATTCTTTTGGATATCATGCTTCCCAAGCTGACCGGTTTTGAAGTATGCCAGCAGATCAGGGAATTCTCCAATGTGCCCATTATCATGTTAACAGCCAAAGGTGATGATATGGATAAGATTCTTGGTCTTGAATATGGGGCAGATGATTATATCACCAAACCATTCAATATCCTGGAGGTAAAGGCCAGAATAAAGGCTATCATGCGCAGAACGACCAAGACTGACGCAGCGCCCAGCATTATCACATACGGAGATTTGAAGCTGAATGAAGAATACAGAAGAGTGTATATCAAGGAGCAGGAAATCAATCTTACGACCAGGGAGTTTGAAGTCCTGGAACTGCTTGTCTCTACACCAGGCAAAGTATACAGCAGGGAAGAACTTCTGAAAACAATCTGGGGGGATGATTATCCGGGAGATGTCCGCACAGTGGATGTTCATGTCAGAAGACTCAGAGAGAAACTGGAAACAAATCCAAGCGAGCCAAGGTATGTCCGGACCAAATGGGGTTCAGGATACTATTTTCAGACTTAAGAGCTGGTCGTAAATGAATTCAAATAAAAAAATTAAATTATCAGAGCTTTTTCATAATTATAAAATCTCAAATATTTTTCGAAGCCTGCGTGCACGTATTTTCATAATTGTATTCATGACCGGACTGATTTCCTGTCTGGTTATGCATTATGCAATTATTCAGAATTATGAAAAACGTGCTGTTGCAGTCAAAACTTCCGAGGTGCAGACGCAGCTCAGAATTCTCGCAAATCACCTGATCAATTATGGATATCTGCAGGATACTTCTTCAGAAGTAATCGGTTCAGAACTGAATATGCTTGCCAATCTGTATGATGGTCGTGTTCTGGTCATTAATGATGATCTGCAGGTGGTAAAGGATACATATGGAATCAGCGAAGGTAAGACAATTATCTCCGAGGAGGTCGTGCGCTGTCTCAAAAAGGGCAATGACGGGATAACTTCCGTATATGATTCAGCAGATGGATATATTGAAATTACAACTCCGATTATTGAAACCAGAGCATTGGAAGAGGGTGATGTGCTTGGTGATAAGCAAACGCAGGAAGTTGTTTGTGGCGTAATGCTGACGAGTGTATCAACGGAAAATATCACTACAACGCTTGCTATCCTGAGTCAGAAAGCAACACGGGTGGAATTAATCGTAATTCTGATTGAACTGGGTTTTGCGTTGCTTGCAGCAAATGGTCTTCTGAAACCATTTGACAGAATAACAAACGCTATCAATGATATCAAGGCTGGGTACACGGATCAGCCCATATCTGTTTCTGATTACCTGGAGACGGAGCATATTGTAAATGCATTTAATCAGCTTCTGGAGCGTATGAATACTTTAAATGATTCCCGTCAGGAATTTGTATCCAATGTATCACATGAGCTTAAAACGCCTATTACCTCTGTGAAAGTGCTGGCAGATACTTTGCTTGCGCAGGAAGATGTTCCGAATGAAATGTATCGTGATTTTATGCAGGACATCAGCAGTGAAATTGATCGTGAGGACAAGATCATCAATGATCTTCTTGCTCTTGTAAAAATGGATAAAAAGGCATCCAGCCTGAATATTTCTTCAGTGGATATTAATGCAATGACGGAAATTATTCTGAAACGTCTGCGGCCCATTGCAAGAAAACGCAATATCGAACTGACATTTATGAGCAGAAGGCAAGTTACTGCGGAGATTGATGAAGTTAAAATATCACTCGTTATAATGAACCTTGTTGAAAATGCTATAAAATATAATAAAGACAATGGTTGGGTAAAAGTGATTTTGGATGCGGATCATCAGTTTTTTACGGTGGATGTGATGGACTCCGGGATCGGCATACCGGAAGACTCTATTGATCATATTTATGAACGTTTTTATAGAGTGGACAAGTCAAGATCCAGAGAAATTGGCGGAACCGGTCTGGGACTTGCAATCGCAAGAAGTTCGGTACTGATGCATCGCGGCTCATTGAAGGCTTCCAGTGTTCCGGGAGAAGGAACTACTTTTACAATGAAGATTCCGCTGACCTATGTTTCAACAGAAAACAGCCGGGCGTGAATCAGAAAATGTAATTGATGGGGAAATCGTATGCGATATTTTTATAAATCAAAAAGGATAATAACGTCTTTATTTCTGTTGATGATATTGCTGTTTTGCGTATCCTGTGGTCAGAGTAATAGCAGCGCTGCAGGAAAGAGTACAAATACAATAAAAGTATATTATGTAAATAAGGACGAGACGGCGATCATATCAGAAGACTATGCACTTCAGTCAGATCCGGCAGATTCAAATGCAGTGATACAGGAATTGTTAAAACAGATGGAGACGATTCCTGTTAAGTTGGAATATGAGGCTCCAATTACGGGAAAGGTGCATCTCCAGAAGTTTTCATTGAAAGATGAGATTTTAACGCTTTCTTTTGATGATGAGTACAAAAACATTGAGCATACAACTGAAATTCTTGATCGTGCAGCGATGGTCAGAACGCTTTCACAGGTCGAAGGGGTCAAGTATGTTACATTTCTTGTTGATGGAGAGGCATTAACGGATGAAAATGGGAAAGTGATCGGAAACATGTCTTCGGATATGTTTATTTACAATGCCGGAAATGAAATCAATACATACGAAAAAGTACAGCTTACACTATATTTTGCAAATAAAGCGGGGGATAAACTGATCCCGGTATATCGTACGGTAGTATATAACAGTAATATATCCATGGAACGACTGGTTATGGATCAGCTGATTGCAGGCCCCAATACGGATGCTGCCTATCCAACCATTAATCCGGATACCGGCGTAATCAGTGTAACCGTGCGGGATGGAATTTGCTATGTGGATCTGGATGAAAAATTTATGACAGAACCTTATCAGGTAAATTCTGATGCAGCTATTTATTCTATTGTTAATTCACTGGCAGAACTTGTGGAAGTAAATAAAGTACAAATATCCATAAATGGCAAAAATTCAGTAAAATTTATGGATACAATGAGTCTGTCAAATCCTTATGAAAGAAATCTTGAGATAATCAAATAATTTATGAATATAAAACGACCGTTGTACCTGCTGTGTCTGGCATTTACTGCGGCTGTCTGTTTTTTTCTGAAATTGTCTCCGCCTGATCAATATGCTTCCGCGTCTGCAGCGGATGGCAGTACTGTTTCATATACCGGAACGGTTACGCAAAAAGAGGTGAAAACCGACTTTCAGGGTAAAAAAGTGTTGATAATATATCTACAGGATGTTTCGAACCATGAAACATCTGTACAGTGTTATATGAATGATAACATGCCCATAGAACCACATATTGGGGAGAACATCCATGTAACAGGACAAATCAGAAATTTTTCGAGAGCCACCAATCCTGGTGAGTTTGACAGTCGTCAGTATTATTCCATTTTAAAAATTAAATATCAGATTAAAAATACGAAAATAGTTTTGTCTGATGGCAAATCAGACTTATATCGTGATACACTGTATAAAATCAGATGCTATTTTTCTCATATTTTGGATCTCTGTCTGGATGAACGTGATGCTTCAATTATGAAAGCAATGCTGCTTGGAAATCGAACGGATCTTGATTCGGAAACAAGTGATATGTACAGACAAAGCGGTATCATTCATATTCTTGCAATCAGCGGTCTACATATATCAATTATCGGAATGGGAATATATACCCTTCTGCGAAAATGCAGAATAAAAATTTTTCCTGCTTCCTGTTTTGTAATTGCATTTATGTGGTCATATGGTGTGATGTGCGGAATGAGTACATCTGCTCTCAGAGCAGTGATCATGTTTGGACTTAGATTGTTCTCAAAAGTGTTTGGAAGAACATATGATATGCTAACAGGCCTTGCTGTTGCTGCGGTTCTGGTTCTTGTTGAACAGCCTCAGTATCTTAGACATACCGGCTTTCTGATGTCTTTTGGTGCAATTATTGGAATTGGAATGATTTTACCGTCTATTCGGCCTTTCATTACGCTTCCTTCTGTAATAAAGAAAAGGTTTGGGACTTTTTTTTCAGGGATAGCGGTGTCTCTTGTCACGCTTCCGATTTATACCAATTTCTTTTTTACATTCCCTGTCTATGCAGTATTTCTAAATCTTTTAATTCTGCCATTGATGTCAATTATTATGGTCATGGGACTTCTATGTCTGGGATTGGGAAGCATTGCAGAATTTGCGGGCATTTTTACAGGATGGGGAATTCATTACATTCTCGCATTTTATTGGAAATGTTGTGAGATCACCATGCAGCTTACAGGAAATACCTGGTATGTTGGCCATTCCAATTTACTGCAGACAGGAATATATCTGATTATGCTGGCAGTTTTTGTATTTGCAACTGAACTGATAAAAGATCATATTAAAAAGTGCGAAGATCAGAATATTGCAGAGAAACAGATGAACAGGAAAAAGTTTCTGTTTGAAATAAGGTATCTATGGCTGATTGCAGCAATCGTGATCCTTACATTTCATGCAAAACCGCCATTAAAAGTAACAGTTCTGGATGTTGGTCAGGGAGATGGAATTGTAATTGAAAGTAAAAATGCCACATATCTGATTGATGGAGGCAGTACTTCCAAAAAAAATCTCGGTAAATATCAATTGATACCATATTTGGCATATGAAGGAATCGGGAGACTGGATGCGGTGATCCTGACGCATGAAGATGAAGACCATATATCAGGAATAATGGAAATAATGGAAAAAATTCCGACTGGAGGTGTGCAGATCAATGAATTGATTTTGCCAGATATTGCAGAACAGTCAAAAGGAGAAAATTATCTTCTGTTGGAATCAAAAGCCAAAAGTCTTCAAATTCCCATCAGCTATATCAGCAGAGGCGAAAAGGTGAGAAGCGGCAAGCTGCAGATGACCTGTCTTGGACCTGTTGCAAAGATGAAAACAACGCAGCCTAATGCGTATTCAACAGTCATACTGCTGCAGTATGACAGGTTTAAAGCAGTATTGACAGGCGATGTAGATGGGGATGGCCAAGAATTTCTGAAAGCATACTTTCGGGATAATCAGGAAGCGGTTCGGGATATTACACTGTTGAAAGTGGCACATCATGGTTCACGGTATACGACTGACAAAGAATTTCTGGAATTATGTAAGCCGAAATATGCTGTAATTTCATGTGGAATCAAAAACAGATATGGACATCCGCATGCGGAACTGCTCAAACGTCTTTCGGATGCAAATATTAGAACCTATATTACCAGAGACAGTGGTGCGGTTACCATAATCTCTGACGGAGAAAAGATGAGTATACAGGAATTTACAGAAAAATACCGGTATGCAAAGGAGTCTGCGTACCGGTAAGGACGCTGTACCTATTCAAGATACATATCGATCGTCCAGTGATTTTTGTGCGCTTTGATGTCTGCATAGCTGCCACAGATGAGGGGAATGGAAGGAGGCATATGTCCCAGATCGGCGTCGAGCAGGATTGGAACATGGTATTTGGATAGAATGTCGGAAACCGCATGGATATGATCAAGACCGCATAATGAGTTACCGTTTGCAGGTCTTCCGATCAAAAAACCACTTGTGTGGTTGAACCATCCGGCATGCTCCATATGCCAGAGTGTTCGCCTTACGGACAAAACATTCAGGTCACAGGATTCCAGAAACCATATAATGCCGTCTTCTCCGTATGTTTTTTGAAAAGCTGCAACATGGTCATATTCTGTGCCGATCAGATTTTCCAGACAGTCCATGCATCCGCCCAGTAATCGGCCCTTCATGGAAAGAAAACCGGCATGTGTGTTTACCAGTGTAAGGTTCTCTTTTTCTGTCAGGTTGTAAGGCGCAAGCGGATGTTCTGAATTTTGCAAAGATTTCTTTTCCCACATACCATAGCTGTCGAAAGATAGTTTTCTTCCCTGCAAAAGTGCAAATGCGTCATGCAGACTTGCATGCCAGGGATCCATCCCGAAGGTGGATGCATTTGGGCCATAGACAGAAGCTACATCGCAAAGTGTAGTCAGTAAAAATGTAAAGTTGGTATTATCAGAAAATCCCATATACCATTTTGGAGCAGATTCTCTTATTTTATCAAAATCGATTTCATCCAGAATTTCACACATCAGTTCTCCGCCGCTTACAGAAAGAATAATATTATTTCTTGAGCTGATATATGCAGTGCGGAGTTCCTGGGCACATCTTTTGGGAGTACTGCTGATACCGATTCCTTTTCCAAGATAGCAGTTGGGACCAATGCGGAGATGGTAGCCCATTGCTTTAAAATTTTTTCTGGCTGCATTCAAAAGCGATTTGTATGGCTCTGTGTTACATCCAAAGGAAGGTGCAACCAGTGCAATTGTTCCATGTGTATGTAAGAAATCAGGATATTTCATAATAATATTCCTCCAGTTAACTTTTATCATAGCATATCAGAGAAGCAAAAATGTGTTCAGAATCTGAATTTAGCCAAAATTAAGATTCCGTTTCCAATATAAGAAGGAAAATCATGATATAATACCAACAGATGCAGGTGGAGAACCACCATGCATCTGTGCGAGATTATTTCATAACCTTGGAAAACAGCAGGTAGAGAACCAACGTGCATTTTAAATGATATGAAGAATAGGAAAGTGGGATTGGATATGCCACAGAAAACATCTGAATTTCCGGCAAAGCAGAGGCAGATTAATGAAGAAATCAAAAAAGAAGAATTCCATGCCTGTTATCTTATATATGGGGAAGAGGCATATCTGAGAAATCAGAATCGTGATAAGCTTCGGAAAGCACTTCTTGGAAGTGGAGATGCAATGAATCTTCAGCATTACCAGGGAAATGGGATCAATCCTGCGGAAGTAATTGATATTGCTGAAACAATGCCTTTTTTTTCGCAGCGACGTGTTATTTTAATAGAAAACAGCGGTTTTTTTAAAAATGGGTGCCCGGAACTTGCTGATTATCTGAAGAATCCGGCAGAGACTGTGAATTTCGTATTTGTCGAAACAGATGTTGATAAACGTAAAGATATTTATAAGGCAGTACATAACTGTGGATTTGACATAGAGTGCGATACGCAGGACGTGGAGACGCTTAAACGATGGGCAGCCGGCAAACTGCAGGCAGAGGGAAAACGGATTTCCCCACGTGCCATGGCATTTCTGATTGACAGAGTCGGAACAGATATGGACAATATCATGAATGAAATTGAAAAACTGGTTTGTTATACTGCCGAACGGATTGAAATTACGGAAGCGGATATTGATGCGATCTGTGCAAACTGGCTGACCAGTCAGATTTTTGCAATGACAGATGCCATAGTGGAAAAAAATCAGAAAAAAGCGATGAATTTGTATTATGATCTTCTGGCACTGCGAGAACCACCGGCTAAAATTCTTTCACTGATTACCAGACAGTTCAATTTGATGCTTCAGATAAAGGAAATGTCAGAACATCATGATGATATGGCAAAGATGATGAGCGCTACCAAACTGCCACGCTTTATTGTTACCAAATATACGGGGTGGGCGCAACGCTTTCGCAAAGAGGAACTGATGTATGCGCTTGAAATGTGTGTACAGAATGATGAAGCGGTTAAAACCGGGAAACTGGATCAGGTGATCAGTGTTGAAATGGTATTGGCAGGATGTTTTCTGTAAAGCAGAGGATTGAGCCTGCAATTGAAAATTCGGGTTGGCAGGTTTATACTTGTTTACGTTAGATAGGTTTGAATAATAAGGAGATAGATATTATGACAATGATTGATAAAGTCAGAGCAGAAATGTTTGAAGCAATGAAAGAAAAAGATAAAGAGCGCAAAGATTCTCTGTCAATGCTTCTTTCCGCACTTAAAAACAAGGCAATTGATAAAAGGGAAGATCTTACACAGGCTGAAGAAATTGAAGTTGTGCGCAGAGAAATTCGTCAAAGCAAAGAAACAATGGAACTTGCACCGCAGGATAGAACGGATATTAGAGAACAATGTGCTGTCAGAATCAAAATTATGTCGGAATTTGTACCGGAGGAAATGTCGGCGGAAGCCATAAAGGAGTTTATCCTGAATGAACTCAAAGTACTCGGTATTGAGCAGCCTGCAGCAAAAGATAAAGGAAAGATTATGAAGGAAATCATGCCAAAGCTCAAGGGTAAGGCAGATGGCGGATTGATCAATCAGGTTGTTGGCGAGATTCTTGCCTGAATAGGTAAGTGAAAGGGAGTATACTGCTTTGCATAGACCACAGCCACAGGAAATATACAGACATTTTAAAGGGAATTTGTATCAGATCATTACAATTGCCAAACATTCTGAAACCAGGCAGGATCTTGTCGTGTACCAGGCACTTTACGGAGATTTTGCAGTATATTGCAGACCACTTGAAATGTTCACCTCTGAGGTGGATCACGTAAAATATCCGGATGTTATGCAAAAAGACAGATTTGAACTGCTTAATAGAGAAAATGCTCAGATTGAGAGCAGAAATGTGAAAGAACAGGTTAAAACAAGCCAAAAATCTGATACTGCTCAGAATAAAGAGAATAACCCCATTCCCTATTCAGGAAATATTATGGATAAAACGGTTGAGCAGGAAGCAGAAGATCTTCATATGAACCCGCTTGTTGTAAAGTATCTGGACGCGGATTCTGCGGCTGAAAGAATTAACATTGTGAATCAGCTCAGATCAATAATAACGGATGACATGATTGATATCATGGCGATGGCGGTTGATGTTGAAGTTAACCCGGGAGAAATTGATGCCAGATTTGACGAGTTAAAAGAATGCCTTACAACAATGGAAAAATTTGAGACAAACAGATTAAGGAGTTTATAGGTTATGAAACTGTTAAGTATCACGGTTCCCTGTTACAATTCTGAGGGATATATGAAACATTGTATTGATTCACTTTTGATTGGTGGGAATGAAGTCGAAATTTTGATTGTAGATGACGGATCAACAGATGCGACAGGAGAAATAGCAGATCAATATGCAAGTGAATATCCGGATATTGTACGTGCAATTCATCAGAAAAATGGTGGGCATGGTTCTGCAGTCAACACCGGAATAGAGAATGCTACCGGATTATTTTTTAAGGTTGTAGACAGTGATGACTGGGTTAAGGAAATTGCATATCGCAAAATTCTGATGACACTTGCAGATTTTGCAGGTGGAGACGTACGTCTGGATATGCTGATCAGTAATTTTGTATATAATAAAGTTGAAGACAAACGGCATAAGGTCATGCGCTATAGACATTCACTTCCTGTGGACAAGGTTTTTACCTGGAAGGATGTTCGAAATTTCCGTAAAGGGAAGTATCTTTTGATGCATTCAGTGATTTTCAGAACAAAACTGCTGAGAGAATGTGGATTAAAACTTCCGGAACATACTTTTTATGTGGATAACCTGTATGTGTTTGAACCGCTTCCGTTTGTTACCAACATGTATTATCTGGATGTAAATTTCTATTACTATTTTATCGGAAGAGAAGACCAGTCTGTTCATGAAGATGTTATGATCAAAAGAATTGACCAGCAGCTTCGTGTGAATCGCATGATGATAGATTTCTTTTCGGAAAATTATGGAATGATTGCCTCATCAAAAAAGAGATATCATTATATGTTCAATTACCTTGAAATTATTACGACGGTTTCCTCTATTCTGCTCATATATTCAGGAACAGCGGATAATCTGGAAAAGAAGAATGAATTGTGGAAATATATCAAACAAAAGAATATGTTTTTATTCCTGAAACTTCGCTACGGGATTCTTGGAAATTATGTTTATCTTCCGGGAAAAGGCGGCAGAACGATTACCGTTGGAGGATATAAGCTGTTTCAGAAAATATATAAATTTAATTAAAAAGGCTGTTGTGAATAACTGAAAACAATCAGTTGTTCACAACAGTCTTTCTTTTTTTACCAGTTATATCTGAATCAATTAATTGCCCGTTCTTCTTCGGAGGTGTCATGCCTGTGAAGAAAGCTGACTACAAATTCCGAACGATAGACAATAACATAAACAATCAGTCCCATAGCAAAAGCCGTTGCCACATCAAAAGTGGAATGCTGTTTGATAAACATGGTTGAAAGAATGATGAGCGTACTGATTATATCACAGGCGATTTTCCCACGTTTTGAAAATCTCTTACTTGCATTTACACCGATACAGCAGCCAATTGAATTATACACATGTATGCTTGGCCACAAGTTGGTAGGAGTATCCTTCTGATACAAAAAAGATACCATATGTGTGAAAATATTGTTACGCGGCATAACAGTGGGACGAAGGTGCTGAATATTCGGAAACAGCGTTGAAACGATCAAAAAGACAGTCATACCGGTAATCAGGAAACTAAGCAGTTTGTAGTAATCTTCTTTTTCATATTTGAATAGAAAGAACAGGACAATAGAACTGACATAAAAAAACCACATAAAATAAGGGACAACAAAGATTTCCAGGAACGGAATCTTATCATCCAGTGCAGTGTGAACTTCAGTATAATGAACCTGTGGCGTAACTTCCAGATGATGAAACCAGATCAGATAAATAACTGCATAAATGCCAATCGGAACAGCCATCTTTATGGAGTCAATAATACGCTCATGGGTCATTGGTTTGCTTAAAGGATCTTTTCTGAACATAGTATGTTCCTTTGCTGTTGTATAATTAAAAAACTTTTATCCGATTACAAATATAGCGCAGAAAGTGGCAAATGGCAAATGACAAAAATCATAAATATATTAAAAAAAAAGAAAGAAAATTGACTTTTCTGACAATGAAAGCCTACATCATTAAAATGAGTTTGCGTGACAGACAATCAAGTGAGATGCAATCCGATTTCATGGAAACTTCGCCATCGGTATGTACCCATAAGGGAAGCATTGTATGAATTCTGACATGCTGTGCTCTGTAATGATAAATGCCTTTTATACCATAATGTTTTCCAATGTATGCGAGAGGGAGTGCAGCAAACATTTTAAATAATGGCATATCTCCAATCACACACAAATCAAAAAGTCCATCCGAAGCATCTGCATCAGGAGAAAACCGGAATCCACCGCCTTCAAATTTGTGCACCATAATTGCAGCAAACAGAAAGTGATCAAAATGTATGAGCTGACTGTGATCCAATTCTATATCGCATGCTATTTTATCGGCATGGATAAGCTGGTGAATTGCTATTGCACCATAAGTCATTTTACCAAGTCCGATCATATTCAGGAAATTTTTGGTACCGGAAGCAAGCGCCTGTTCACAGACTGCTGCATCAAAACCGATTCCGGCGCTTACGTCGAACATCCTGGTATCACTTCGAATCTGGTCATGAAGACGGGAGAGTGTATGGGTTTCTGAATCATAATGCAGTTTTCCGATATCCATACGACGGACTTCCCGTCCGTCCAGAATACGATCCATGATGACTTCGGGATCGGAGGGTAAGTCAATATCTCTTGCAAAATCATTACTGGAACCAACAGGGAGATATCCCAGCATAATCTGATCAAAATCGCAGATACCGGAAATGACTTCATTGAGTGTTCCATCACCGCCAAGGACAACAAGGCGGAGCGGCAATATTGCCGTATCAACACATTCTGTCAGCTTTTTCACAAAAGAGAGCGCATGACCCGGGCCATTTGTGTATATGACCTGATAAGTAATATTTTTTTCCTGAAATTTTTTTTCAAACGTTTTCCAAAGTTTCATTCCCATTCCGGATTTTGCGGAAGGATTCACAATACAGTAATACATGGGCTACCTCTGCATTCAAAAATATATTTAGAACAGTATAACATATATAGCAGATTTTGACATTGTGTGATATGATATCCCAAATAATACTTTAACACATTAAAATAATGAATTGTAGATACTTGAAAGTGCTTCAGTATAAGCCTACTGAGCAGAAACTGAGAGACTAACTATTAAAAGTCAAGCTTAAAACACATATTTTCTGAGATAAAGTGCAGAAATGCATTTTATATAAAAGGACTGATCATATACAGCTCAAAGTACCTTGAAAATCGCATGACAAACAG